>JAJBVL010000003.1 GCA_020859845.1 Bacteroidales bacterium | reverse complement strand
ACCCCGACAAGATGGATGCACTCATAGCTCGCCAGGCCGAACTCCAAGACGCGCGCGACGCGGCCGACGCTTGGAACATCGACTCCAAGCTCGAACGCGCCATGGACGCCCTGCAATGTCCGCCCGACGACCAGAAGATCTCCACTCTCTCTGGCGGCGAGCGTCGCCGCGTGGCTCTCTGTCGGTTGCTGCTCCAGCAGCCCGACGTGCTGCTCCTCGATGAGCCCACCAACCACCTTGACGCAGAGTCGATCGACTGGCTTGAGCAACACCTGCAGCAATACCCTGGCACGGTGATTGCCATCACCCACGACCGTTACTTCCTCGACCACGTGGCCGGCTGGATCCTTGAGCTCGACCGCGGAGAAGGCATTCCTTGGAAAGGCAACTACTCCTCATGGCTTGAGCAGAAGACCAAGCGCATGGCACAGGAGGAGAAGCAAGCCAGCAAGCGCCGCAAGACGCTGGAGCGCGAGCTGGAATGGGTGCGCATGGCTCCCAAGGCTCGTCATGCCAAGGGGAAGGCTCGTCTGTCGAGCTACGACCGCCTCCTCAACGAGGACCAGAAGCAGAAGGAAGAACGCTTGGAGATCTTCATCCCCAACGGCCCTCGCCTCGGCAACAAGGTGATAGAAGCCCACGGCCTCGCCAAGGCTTATGGCTCCAAGCAACTCTTTAAGGACCTTGAGTTTATGCTTCCTCCCAACGGCATCGTAGGTGTTATAGGTCCCAATGGCGCAGGTAAGACCACCCTTTTCCGCCTAATTATGGGCCAGGAGAAGGCTGATGCCGGCACCTTTGACGTTGGCGAGACCGTAAAGATAGCCTATGTGGATCAGACCCACCACGACCTGCTCCCCGAAAAGACCGTCTATGAGGTAATCTCACAGGGCGTGGAGTCGTTCAGAATGGGAGGCAGAGACGTGAATGCTCGCGCCTACCTCTCGAAGTTTAACTTCACAGGCGCTGACCAAGAGAAGAAGATAGGAGTGCTGTCGGGCGGCGAGCGCAATCGTCTCCACTTGGCGATGGCCCTCAAGCAAGAAGGCAACGTGCTGCTCCTCGACGAGCCAACCAACGATATCGACGTCAACACGCTGCGCGCTCTCGAGGAGGGCCTCGACGACTTTGCTGGGTGCGCCGTGGTGGTAAGCCACGACCGATGGTTTCTCGACCGCATCTGTACCCACATCCTCTCCTTCGAGGGCGATGGCAAGGTAGTGTTCTACCAAGGCTCTTACAGCGACTACGAAGAGTATAAGCGCACACAAAACGGCGGCAAGGAACCCCCACGCCGCCGCTACCGCAAGCTCATGGAATAAGAAAGCCCCCCTCTCAGCGCAGGATACGCCAGGAGGGATGATATAGATTATTGGCGCGGCTGCCGAGGTTTTTCACAAACCCGAGCGGCCGCTCGCCGTAGGTGAGCAGCACCACTCCTCGCGGAGCATCTCCGGGAAGCGTCATGGCTTGGCGGCGCAGAAAGGCCAGAGCATCATCGAGGCCCACCTCTACGCGCGCCATCCCCTCAGGATTAAGAAGGAGACTATACGCGAGTTGAGGCGACGGCACCAAGGAGCGTCCCTTGACCGTGGCCATCTCCACACGAGGATGCCACTCCTCGGGGAGCGCCACCTCAATGGCTGGCACGGCAAAAAGGCGCTCCCCGTCAAGCTCAAAGCTACATCCCCAGCGGGGATCTATCGATAGTGAGTCAAGGTCAAGGCCTTTTAAAGCTTTATTGGACTTATTGGGCTTATAAGCCTTATAGGGCCTATAAGCCTCCTTTCCCTCCTCCAAGGGCTTGCGCACTGCCGCCACAAACAGTCCCTCGCCGCGAAGTCGATGAGGCATGAAGCGGTAACAATAGTGCGGAGTGTCAATCCCCGGCTGTATTCCCCACTCAGGGACGAGGGGCAACTCTACGCTCTCGGCTCCCAACTCGCTTATGATATAGTCAAGGATCTCCTCATTCTCAAGGCGATTGAAGGTGCAGGTGCTATACACCAGATAGCCTCCCGGACGGAGAGCCTCCCAAAGGTTGGCTACTATCTCGCGCTGACGGCCCGCACAACTGACAGGCAATTGAGGCGTCCATTGGTCTACAGCCTCTTGATCCTTGCGCATCATCCCCTCGCCTGAGCAAGGCACATCGGCCAGAATGAGGTCAAAGACAGGCCCTTGAGAGCGGAAGCGCGCGGTGTCGCCCTGTAGCACGGTGGTGAGTGGGTAGCCCCACTTGGCCAGATTTTCTCTTAGAGCCCCAACACGTTGTGGCGAATATTCATTGGCCACCATCACAGAGCCAGCAGGCAAGGCGTCGATGGCCGCTGTAGTCTTTCCTCCAGGCGCGGCGCAAGCATCGAGCACTGCCAGCGGCCGCTGAGCATCGCGAGTGAGATGGCCCACCACGCGGCTGATCACCATCGACGAGGCGTCCTGCACGTAGTAGAGCCCCTGATGGAGCCGAGGATCGAGGATAAACTGTGGTCGCTCCTTCAGATACTCCCCCTGTGGGCACCAAGCAACAATGTCGGCCCCCATCGGGGGTCGACATTGCTTCTGAGCGTTGTAGCGCACCGCTACCACTGGCGCCGTCGTTGAGAGGCTTTCGAGCAAGCCGTCGAAGGCTGGCTCGTGAAGGCCTCGGATGTAGTCGGCATAGAGCTGATTCATCACACGATCAGATGGAGAGGCGACGGAGGGTGTCGAGGAGGGTGCGGTTGATGGGTTTGTCGTTCTTGATGGCCTTGGAGAATGGCACGTAGACGATGTTGTCGTTGTTGATACCAATCATGACGTTGCGCTGGTCCTCAAGCAGGGCGTCGATGGCGGCTGCGCCCATGCGCGAAGCGAGGATACGGTCGTGGGCCGTGGGCGAACCACCACGCTGCAGGTGGCCAAGGATGGACACACGCACATCGTAGCCAGGATACTCATTCTTCACGCGCTCGGCCAGGGCCATGGCGCCGCCAGTGATGGGGCTCTCAGCCACCAGCACGATGGAGGAGTTTTTGCTCTTGCGGAAGCCATTCTGGATGAGCTCGGCCAACTGGTCAACTTGAGTAGAAATCTCGGGGATTATAGCAGCCTCAGCACCTGAAGCTATAGCACCGTTGAGAGCCAGGAAGCCAGCGTCGCGGCCCATCACCTCGATGAAGAAGAGACGCTCATGGCTGGTGGCGGTGTCGCGAATCTTGTCGACACATTCCATGATGGTGTTCAAGGCAGTGTCGTAGCCGATGGTGCTATCGGTGCCATAAAGGTCGTTGTCGATGGTGCCTGGCAGACCGATACATGGGAAGTTAAATTCATTGGCAAAGATGCGAGCACCCGTCAACGAGCCATCACCGCCTATCACTACCAGCGCGTCGATCTCATGGCGGCGCAGATTGTCGTAGGCCAACTGGCGCCCCTCAGAAGTCTGGAACTCGGGGCAACGAGCGGTCTTAAGTATGGTGCCACCCATCTGGATGATATTTGACACATTCTGGGTCTTGAAGGGGACAATCTCGTCGGAGATTAAGCCTCTGTAGCCACGATAGATACCTTTCACAGAGAAACCGCTGTAGATGGCCGAACGAGTGACGGCGCGGATGGCGGCGTTCATACCAGGGGCATCACCTCCTGAGGTGAGGATTCCCACGCATTTTATGTCTGACATAGCCTAATTGGTTTGTAGTTACTGTATTTTTGTAAGTATGGCAAAATTACCCATTTTTTCTTTTGATAACAAACTTATTCCGAAAAATCTCAATAACTTTTAGTAACTTTGCCCTTGGGATTCAAGGTAGCCCCCTTAAATTATTGAAAATAACAGAATAATCAACCTTAACCTAACCTTATTACCGCGTATGAGCAAGCATCCTAAGATAGGTATTCGCCCCACGATTGACGGCCGTCAGGGTGGTGTGCGCGAAAGCCTCGAAGAAAAAACTATGGCCCTGGCCCACGCCGTGGCCGACCTTATCACCAAGAATATACGTCATGGCGACGGCACGCCCGTAGAATGTGTAGTTGCCGATAGCACTATCGGCCGTGTAGCCGAGACCGCCGCCTGCGCCGAGAAGTTTGAGCGCGAGGGCGTTGGCGCCACTATCACCGTCACCTCCTGCTGGTGTTATGGCAGCGAGACGATGGATATGAACCCCCACTGGCCCAAGGCCGTATGGGGCTTTAACGGCACAGAGCGCCCGGGCGCTGTATACCTCGCCGCCGTGCTCGCCGCCCACGCACAAAAGGGCTTACCAGCCTTTGGCATCTATGGCCACGATGTGCAAGACCTTGAGGACAACACTATCCCCGCCGACGTGGCCGAGAAGTTGCTACGCTTTGGACGCGCGGCTATCGCTGTGGCCGAGATGCGCGGCAAGAGCTACCTCTCGCTGGGCAGTGTCTGCATGGGCATCGCTGGCTCGATTGTTGACCCCAACTTCTTCCAGGAATACCTCGGGATGCGCAACGAGAGCATTGACGAGACCGAGATACTGCGCCGTATGGAAGAGGGCATCTACGACCCTCAGGAGTATGCCAAGGCTATGGCATGGACAGAGCGCTACTGCAAGGTGAACGAAGGCGACGACTTCAAAAACCGTCCCGAAAAGCGCAAGACCCGCGAGCAAAAGGATCAGGACTGGGAGTTTATAGTAAAGATGACTCTCATCGTGCGCGACCTCATGCGTGGCAATCCTCGCCTGCTCGAGATGGGCTTCAAAGAAGAATCGCTGGGCCACAACGCTATTGCCGCCGGATTCCAAGGACAGCGCCAGTGGACCGACTGGAAGCCCAATGGCGACTTCACCGAGGCGCTGCTCAACACCACCTTTGACTGGAACGGCATCCGCGAGGCCTTCGTAGTGGCCACCGAAAACGATGCTCTCAACGGCGTGGCTATGCTCTTTGGCCACCTGCTGACAGGTCGCGGACAGATGTTCTCCGACATCCGCACCTATTGGAGCCCCGAGGCTGTGAAACGCGTCACTGGCCGTGAACTCACTGGCCGAGCTTGCAACGGCATCATCCACCTCATCAACTCGGGCGCCACCACGCTCGACGCTACTGGCGAGGCTCTCAATGCTCTGGGCGAACCCTGCATGAAGACCTGCTGGGAACTCACCGACAAGGACGTGGAGGCTTGCCTCAAGGCCACCACTTGGTATCCCGCCGACCGCGACTACTTCCGTGGTGGTGGCTTCTCGAGCCACTTCTTGAGCCGTGGCGGTATGCCCGTCACCATGATGCGTCTCAACCTCGTGAAAGGCCTTGGCCCCGTGCTTCAGCTCGCTGAAGGTTGGACGGTCGACATCGACCCAGAGATCAACAAGATACTCGACATGCGCACCGACCCAACTTGGCCCACCACCTGGTTTGTGCCTCGCCTCGACACAGAGAAGATACCTTTCCGCAGTGTCTACGACGTGATGAATGCTTGGGGAGCCAACCATGGCGCCATCTCCTACGGTCATATTGGTGCCGACCTCATCACTCTCTGCTCCATACTGCGCATACCCGTGAGCATGCACAACGTGCCCGACGACCAGATCTTCCGTCCCAAGGCTTGGAACTCCTTTGGCATGGATCCTGAGGGCGCCGACTATCGTGCATGCAAGAACTATGGTCCCATCTACAAATAACCCCACGACGACATGGCAACACCTTCACAAATACTAGAGTTTGTAGCTCAAGCCCATCGCGTGGGCGATGCCAAGCTGACGATATGTAGCAGCGGCAACCTCTCTTGGCGCCTCCCCAACGACGAAGTGCTTATCTCTGGCACAGGCTCATGGGTGCCACAACTTACCCCCGACCGCGTGTCGCTCTGCCGACTGTCGACCGGCGAGGTGCTCAACGGCGTGAAACCCTCGATGGAGAGCGTATTCCATATGGGGGTGATGCGTGAGCGTCCAGAGGTCAACGTGGTGCTCCACTTCCAGAGCCGCTACGCCACTGCCATTGCTTGCCGCGCAGAGCGTCCTGCCGACTTCAACGTCACTGCCGAGATACCCATCCACGTAGGCCGCGAGATACCAATGATACCTTACCTTCGCCCAGGCTCGCCAGCGCTGGCCAAGGCTGTGGTAGAAGCCATGAAGACCCACAACTCGGTGATGCTGCTTAAGCATGGCCAGGTGGTGTGTGGTGAAAGCTTCGACCAAGCCTTCGAGCGCGCCATGTTCTTCGAGATGGCATGCCGTATTATGGTGCTCAACGGTACAAACGTAAATCCTCTCTCTGCTGATGAAATCGCCGACCTCGACCAGTATATCCTCGGAAAAAAGTCTTGAGGAGCCTATGGCCAAGCCTGCGAGCAAACTTAGCCTGCTGAGTAAGGACGGGGTGAGCTTCGTCTTCCCCTTTATCCTCATCACCAGTTGCTTCATGCTTTGGGGATTTGCCAACGATATCACCAATCCAATGGTGAAGGCATTCTCCAAGATATTTCGCATGAGTGTCACCGAGGGTGCCCTGGTGCAAGTGGCCTTCTATGGGGGCTATTTCGCCATGGCCTTCCCCGCCGCCATCTTCATACGCAAGTATAGCTACAAAGCGGGCGTACTGTTGGGCTTGGGACTTTATGCCGTGGGAGCCTTGCTCTTCTTCCCCGCCAAGGAGATAGGCGACTACTTTGCTTTCCTATTGGCTTACTTCATCCTGACCTGTGGCTTGTCGTTTCTGGAGACGAGCTGCAACCCCTACATCCTGTCGATGGGCCCCGAGGAAAACTCCACCCAGCGTCTCAATCTGGCGCAGGCGTTCAATCCTATAGGCTCGCTATGCGGAATGTATGTGGCCATGCACTTCATCCAAAATCGACTGTCGCCGCTGAGCACTGCTGAGCGCGCTACGCTGTCGCCTGAGGAGTTTGAAGCCATCAAAAACTATGACCTTAGCGTCCTGATAGCCCCCTACCTGACGATAGGCATCGTCATCTTAGTGATGTTTATCCTCATCTGGGTGACCCGTATGCCCAAGAATGGCGACAAGAGCCATGGCATCAACTTCCTGCCCACGCTGCGCCGCATCTTCGGGCTGCGCCGTTATCGTGAGGGCGTCATCACCCAGTTTTTCTACGTGGGTGTGCAGATCATGTGCTGGACTTTTATCATCCAGTATGGCACACCTATATTAATGGAGACTGGCATGACCGAGCAGGAGGCTGAGGTGGCATCGCAAGGCTACAACATCGTGGCGATGATTATCTTTTGCTGCAGCCGCTTTGTGTGCACCTTCTTGTTGCGCTATATCAACCCTGGCCGACTGCTAATGATACTCGCCATCTGTGCCGCCTTCTTGACGGCTGGTGTCATAGCGAGTCAGAATATCACTGGCCTTTACTGCCTGGTGGGTGTGTCGGCTTGCATGTCGCTTATGTTCCCCACCATCTATGGTATAGCTCTCAAGGGTCTGGGCGACGACGCAAAGTTTGGCGCTGCTGGCTTGATAATGGCCATCCTTGGAGGCTCAGTGTTGCCCCCGCTGCAGGCTAAGATAATCGACCTGGGGACGATAGGAGATTTCCCTGCCGTCAACGCATCGTTTATCCTGCCCTTCATCTGCTTCCTCGTGGTGATGACCTACGGCTATCGCACTATCCGCGGATAATACACGCGCAGTCTTAACATATCCTACATTATAAGAAAGGCGTTTTCTGGGAATCCTCACAGATTACGCCTTTCTTATATCTTATATTCCTGTCCCTCTCTCTCTATCTCTCTGTCCCTCTATCCCTCTATCCCTCTAAAATACATCTGCCCAAGCGCTATGCCACCATCGTTGCAGGGGGCCTTGAAAGGAAGATATGGGCGCAAGCCAGCTCTGCGTAGACCCTCAACGATGGAAGATGAAAGCCTTACATTTTGCATCACACCCCCTGAAAGCACTATATCTTTCACGTCCTCGCGCTTGGCAGCCTCCACGACGGTAGTCAACCATCCGCGAGCATAGGCGTCATGAAAACGCGCGGAGATAACGCCGGTCTCCACGCCAGCTTCCAGGTCGGCCAGCACACCATTAATAATAGGCCGTAGCGATAGAGGATGGTCATTGTCGAGCTCATAAGGGTCTATGGCTTCGTAGCCTATGGCCGTACTTTCGAGTAGGGTAGGAGCCTCGGCATCATACCCTTGCTGGTAACAAAGCCCCAGGAGAGCAGCCATCGCATCCCATACACGGCCAGCACCGGTAGACAGAGGACAGCGCACCCCACGAGCCAGCATCTGCTCTAACACGTCAATCCGCTCATTGCCTATGGCCTGCCGAAGGGGTGCGGGTAGACGCATCAAATTACCATCCAAGCTATAAAGAGTAGCCGCAGCCATGCGCCAAGGCTCCAACGACGCCTTGTCGCCTCCGGGCAGAGGATGATAAGGGCCGTGGGCTAGACGCTGGAAGTCGCTACGGGTGCAACGGAGCAGCTCCGCTCCCCAGATGGTGCCATCTGGGCCTGCCCCCGTGCCGTCGAGTACCAGAGCCAACAACGGGCCATGGAGACCATACTCCGCCATGACGCTCAAGGCATGGGCATGATGGTGATATACCTCTACTACCTCAACGCCCCATTCGCGGGCCAATCTACGTCCAAGGTCAGCGGAGGAATAACCAGGATGAGCATCGACAATCACTCTGCGAGGTGCCACGCGAAATAGCTGGGTAAGACTCTTTATAGAGGCCTCCAGGGGGCTGATGTCGGCCGAGAGCAGACTGCCAATATAAGGACTCAGCACTATATCATCGCCCCTACCAAAGGCCCAAGCGGATGTGATATCAGCGCCCAGAGCCACAACTCCCTCTACATCCACATCCACCCTAAGCGCGTCGGGGACATAACCGCGTGAACGGCGAAGGAGCTGGGGCGTCGTGCCTATGTGGCGCACCACCGAGTCGTCAACGCGGTTGACAATCTCGCGAGGATAAGTGATGCAAGGGAGGTCATACGAGGCGGCATAATCAAGGGCATCGTCATCGTAGGTAATCATAGGCTCTCCATGGCGGTTGGCGCTTGTCACCACTATTGGCTCCTTTATTCTTCGCAGCAGATGGTGCTGAAAGGCCATGTGGGGAAGCATCACGCCCAAGGTCCTCAGTCCTCCGCTGACCTCGCACAGCCACCTCTGACAGGATAGCAAGACATCTTCTTTCACCTTGGCAATCACTATGGGCGCTCGCCAGCTGGTAAGGGTAGCGGCCTCCGCCTCTGTGAGTTCTACCAACCGCTGCGCTTCTGCCAGCGAGGCCACCATGACGGCAAAAGGCTTGCGTGGACGATGCTTGAGGGTGCGTAAGCGTTCAATAGCCTTATGGCTTGTAGCCATAGCAAGCAGGTTGTATCCACCTATTCCTTTGACCATCAGAAGACCGTCGTGGCGCAATATCTCCTGAGCCTGATTTAGTATGTCATCATACTTGGCGGATTGGCCCATCTGATAATGAGGCCCACAAAAATTGCAGGCTATGGGCTGGGCATGAAAGCGACGGTCAAAAGGATTGACGTATTCGCTCCGACAATCAGGACACATCTCGTAGGGGGCCATCGCCGTATTAGGACGGTCGTAGGGCAACGCCCGGATGATGGAAAATCGTGGACCGCAATTGGTGCAATTGGTCAAGGGATAACCTATTCGTCGGGGATGGCGATAAGTGTCGGCGAGACACTCCTGGCAGATGGCCACATCAGGGCTCACATTGGTGGAGCGTTGAGGCGCCGAATTGCTATAGGCAATAGTAAATGATTGAGGCGCAGGACCATATAGCTCATGCTCCACCACTGCGTCAATACGTGCAATAGGGGGGAGCTCGGCTCGCAGCCGCGACATAAAGGCATCTATCTCCTCACGTGAGGCCCAAAGGCCAATGGCCACCCCACCGATGGTGTTGGCCACGTAGCCACGCAGGCGCGCCTCGCAAGCGATGCGGTAGGCCGTGGGGCGAAATCCCACGCCTTGCACTGTCCCATATATCTTCAAGAGCGTTGCCATACCACAAAGTTAACTCTTCTGCCCGAAAGGCCAAGCCTCTATGAATCAATATTTCCCCATATTTTTGCAAAAAGATACTAAACTCGTGGCAATTCGCCCCTCGAGAATGCCAAATTGTTGTGTATCTCAAATTTAAGTCGTATATTTGCAGGCTGAAAATCAGACTTCAAAATTTTTAACCCAAACAATACATCTAATTAACACATGCAAAGCAAAGGAAAATTAGGGAGCATTGTGGCTGGGATTATCGCTATCTTCCTGGTACTTATCTGCCTTTTCTACCTGTCGTTCACGGTGGTAACCAACCACTATGAGGACAAGGCGGAGGCATATGCTACACAGGCCAGCGGAGCCCAGGGCAACTCTTCCGACACCTACCGCGTAGCCTACAAGAGCTACATCGACTCTATCTCTAACGAGAAGGTGTTTCTCGGTTACACTTTCAATGAAGTACAAAAACTGTGTATAGGCCTTGGCCTCGACCTCAAGGGAGGTATGAACGTGACGCTTCAGGTGTCGGTGCCCGACATCCTGCGCTCCATGGCCAATGCCGAAGGCAATCCCTTCTTTGAACAGGCATTACATAACACCGATTCAATCGTACGTCACAACAAGAGCAACGACTATGTAGAGACCTTCTGCCAGCAATATGCCAAGCTTGACCCACAGGGCGACCTCTCGGTGGTCTTCAAGGATCAAGTGAAGCGTGGCGAGAAGCCTGAGGCCGTACAGCACGCCCTCAAGCAGGAAGTGAAGGACCGCGTAAGCAGCTCTACCAACGTGCTCCGCAGCCGTATCGACCAGTTTGGCGTGGTGGCCCCCAACATTCAGGAGCTTGAGAAGGACGGCCAAATCCTTCTGGAACTCCCGGGCGTTAAGGAGCACGACCGTGTGCGCGAGCTCCTCAAGTCGTCGGCCAACCTCGAGTTTTACGAGACGATGAGCCTCAGCGACTATCAGCAGAGCCTCGCTCAACTCGACAATACACTCCGTGCCGACACCCTTGGCAACGGACGTGGTCTCTTTGACTACTTCGTACAGGTGGGCAACCCCTACAATCAGATAGTAGTGGGTAGCGCTACAGCAATGAACCGCGCTGCTATCGACTCTATCATCGCTTCGCCCACAGCTAAGCGCCTCCTCCCCAGCAATCTCAAGCTCGCTTGGGAAGTGAAGCCCCAGACCGTGGAGATGCGCGACACCCTCACCGGTGGCACACGCCGCATCGACCTCTATACCCTCGTGGGTCTTAAGACTGTAGGCGGCAAGGCTGCTCTCAGCGGCGACGTGGTGACCTCAGCTTCCAGCGAATATGACAACATGCAGGGTGGCAACTACGTGTCGATGACCATGAAGCCCGATGCTGCTAAGCAGTGGGCTCGTATCACCGCCGCCAACCTTGAGAAGCAGGTGGCCATCGTGCTCGACGACCAAGTCTACTCGGCTCCTCGCGTAAATAGCGTGATTGAGGGTGGCCGCTCGTCGATTACTGGCAACTTCACCACCGACGAGGCAAAGGACCTTGCCAACGTGCTCAAGAGTGGTAAGATGGCAGCCAAGGTCGACATCATCAGCGACACCGTCATTGGTCCTTCGCTGGGTCAGCAGGCTATCCACGATGGCTTCTGGTCGTTTATCATCGCCCTTATCCTCCTCATGATCTTCATGATGGCTTTCTATGGCGTGATCCCCGGCCTGATTGCCAACCTCGGTCTGATATTCAATATCTTCTTTACATTTGGCATCTTGGCATCGTTCCAGGCTGTGCTTACCCTCTCGGGTATCGCCGGTATCGTGCTGGCGCTTGGTATGGCAGTGGATGCCAACGTGCTTATCTTTGAGCGCGCCAAGGAAGAGCTCCGCGCAGGCAAGAATATCCGCACGGCTATCGCCGACGGTTATAGCAACGCCTTCTCGGCAATCTTTGACTCTAACCTCACCTCCATCATCACAGGTGTAATCCTCCTCGTGTTTGGTACTGGTCCTATCAAGGGCTTTGCCACAACGCTTATCATTGGTATCGTCTGCTCCTTCTTCACGGCCGTGTTCTTGACGCGTCTGGTGTTTATCGCCTTCGGCAAGACCAAGCCTTTCCAGAAGCTGACCTTCACCACTCCTCTGTCGCGCAAGATGTTTACCAACGCCCACTTCAACTTCCTGGGCGCACGCCGTCTGAGCTTCCTCATCGCAGGTATCTTTGCCGGTATCGTAGTGATCTCGCTCTTCGTGCGTGGTCTCAATCAGGGTATCGACTTCTCGGGTGGTCGCAACTACGTAGTGCAGTTTGACCATCCAGTGAAGACCCACGAGCTCCAGGCTGAGCTGGCTCCCCTCTTTGAGGGTGCACAGGTGTCGGTAATCACCATCGACGACAACACCAAGGTGCGTATCTCCACCAACTACAAGATTGACTCCAACGACGAGAACATCGACAATGAGATCACCCAGATCCTCTACAATGGCTTGAAGAGCGAGATTGGTGGCATGTCGATGGAAGACTTCTCTACGACCAACGAGAATATCGGTATCATGAGCTCGCAGAAGGTAGGTCCTACGGTGGCCAACGATATGCGTGCTGATGCCTACATCGCCGTTATCTTGTCGCTCGTGGCTATGTTCCTCTACATCCTCGTGCGTTTCCGCAATATAGCCTTCTCCGTAGGCGCTCTTGCGGCTGTGGCCTTCACCGCCTTCTCCATCATTGGTTTCTACAGCCTCTTCTGGGGTGTGTTCCCCTTCGCTATGGAGATCGACCAGTCGTTTATCGCGGCTATCCTGACGGTGATTGGTTATCAGATCAACGACACTGTGGTGGTATTTGACCGTGTACGTGAGAATGTGGGCTTGTATCCCAAGCAAAACTTCTTCGACACTATCAACCAGTCGATCAACAGCACCCTGGGCCGTACTATCATGACTTCGAGCTCTACGCTGCTCGTGCTCCTCTGTATCTTCATCCTTGGTGGCGACGCTATCCGCTCGTTTACCTTCGCTATGATCTTTGGTGTCGTGATTGGTACGCTCTGCACCATCTATATCGCTGCTCCTGTGGCTTACCTCACCGATGCACGTCGCACGGCAAAGGGCATGCGCAAGAGCGTGATGGCTGGCGCTTAATCACAGATTAATACACATATAGATAATCCAGACGCGCTGTGTTGTCGAGAGGACAACGCAGCGCGTCGACCTTTTTCTCTAAGCATAGAGCAAGCCTACAATAAACCCCTAATTATTCTCGTTATTAATGTGATGAAATACCTAATATATCTCTTCTTTTTGCTATTGGCGGTGGCTCTTCCCTCGTGTATTGAAGACGGGGTTGACACCGACCCTTCCACTCAGCCCACATTCTCCACCGATACTCTCCAGCTCGGCACGGTGTTTACGGGCGAGTGTACCCCTACGTTCTCATTTAAAGTATATAATACAGCCAATAAAATAATGCGCATCTCCTCGGTGGGGCTGCGCGGCGATGTGGCTGCCGGCACCTTCCGCCTCAATGTCGACGGCATGGCAGGCACTACGTTTAGCGATGTAGAAATACGCCCCAACGATTCTATATATATCTTTGTAGAGGCCACTTTGCCAGTCAATGGTCTTGACCAAGCAGTGGAGGTGGTAGAGCATATCGACCTGGTGACCAATGGGCGTCCTTCGTCGGTGGTGCTCGCGGCTCGTGGACAAGATGTGGAGCGTCTTTATACTCCTGTCATCGCCGCCGACACCCGCTGGAGTGGAAGGAAACCACGCATCGTCATGGACTCTTTGGTGATTGCCTCCGGAGCTACCCTTACGATTGATCCCGGGGTAGAAGTGATGTTTCATGACGGGGCATATCTCCATGTGGATGGTAGCCTTCAGGCTGTGGGCACTGCTGAGGCACCTATAATTTTCTCGGGCGATCGCACAGGCAACGTCGTAGTGGATATCTCATTTGACCTCATGGCGGCTCAATGGGGAGGTATAGAGCTGGGACCAACGTCCCACAGCAATCTTCTTGAATATGTCACGGTGAAAAATACCACATGGGGCGTGATTGTCGACAACGCTGCCCCTGGGGATGGTACGGCAGCCTTGACCCTTGTCAACTGTCGGCTGCGCAATAGCGCAGGCTATGCTTTGGCCGTGGCTGGCTCGTCGGTTGTGGCTATCGGATGTGAGATTGCTGATGCCGCTTCAGGAGCAATACTCTTGGTGGGAGGCAACCACTATTTCAACCATTGCACCTTTGCCAACTATTATCTCTTCTCGGCGATTGGAGGAGCATTGGTACAGATGGAGGAGATGGACGATATCAGCGTATCTTTTGACAACTGTATCCTTTATGGCCTCGGAAGCGACCTTTCGCCTACAGATATCGCAGGCTACGACGTGGCCCTACGCCGTTGTCTCATTAAGAGCGCGGGAGAGGACGACCTTGACTTCATCAACTGTATCTACGCAGAGGATCCCCTCTACTACGTTGACCGCGAGGCTTACATCTTTGACTATCGCTTGCAAGAAGGCTCTCCGGCCATTGGCGCTGCTGAATCGGCCTACGACACCTGGCTCCCTGCTGCCGATTATTGGGGCACCCCCGCTGCCTCGCCCGCCAATATAGGAGCTTATAATTAAATTGTTGTCCCCTATGAGGGGAAAAATGCGTCATTATTGCTTAATATTGGCGCAGGTTAGCCAAATTCTTTGTATATTTGCGCCTATTCTAGTTAAACTTATGGAATCAACATTAAAAAAGAGCCTCGAACGCGACATCGACGGCCTGCTCACATACGAATATATCGCCAACCATATAGGGAGCTGCGACGACATTATGGACGACCTCATCGACAATATGATAGAGGTGGATAAGAATGGTCAGTTTACGGTCAGCGCGGCCCGTTTTCTTCATGCTATCAACCCCGAAAGTTACCGTACGGGCATCGAACGCCTTATAGCAGCGGCCATCGACAAGGATCGTGAACACCGCTATATAGGCGACCTTTTGCAGTCAATATGGGGCGACGACTACCAAGAGCATGTGGAGCAGCTCAAAGCGCTCGACAACAACTTCCGACGCATCTACAAGCGTATTTATCCCCATTCAAGCTTATAATTTTCTGGTATGAAAAAGATATACCTCTACGTTTCACTACTTTTTACCCTCACCTTCGCTATGACGCAAGCTATCGCTGCTGAGACCGAGCCCAAGAAAGATGTTGAAGTGGAGATGGAGACCACCATGGGCAACATACGTCTCCTCCTCTATGGCGACACCCCCAAGCATCTCGACAACTTTGTAAAGCTCGTCAACGAAGGATTTTACGACGGGGTGTTATTCCACCGTGTAATCAACGATTTTATGATACAGGGAGGCGACCCCGACTCGAAAGATGCTCCCGCAGGTAAGCTCTTAGGCGAAGGTGACCCAGGCTATCGTATCGATGCCGAGTTTGTCTATCCTAAGCATTTCCACAAGCGTGGCGCTTTGGCTGCAGCTCGCGAAGGGGATATGACTAATCCTCAGAAGCAGTCGAGCGGCTCCCAGTTTTATATCGTTACGGGAAAGGTGCTCACCCCCGAGCAGCTCGACCAGCTCAATGCCCGGCGTCTGCTGGAGCAGAAAAAGGCTTACTTTGGCCAGCTTAATGCCGCTCATCGCGACACCATAGTGGCAATGCGCCGCAGCCGCGACCGGGAAGGCCTGCAGGCCCTCCAAGAAGAGATGGTGGCTGAGACCGAAGCCTATGTCAAAGCCCATCCCGACACTCTCACTGCTGAGCAGCGCGAAGTCTACACCACCATTGGTGGCACACCCCATCTTGACGGTTCCTACACAGTGTTTGGCGAAGTGTTGAGCGGTATGGATGTGGTGGACAAGATACAGAAGTCGGAGACCGACCGCAACGATAGGCCTCTGCAGGATGTACGCATTCTTAAGATGAAAGTCATCAACCAGTGATACCCACCTCTTCTTTCTCTCTCCCCAACGGCCTGCGTTTCATCCATCATCGCGATGACACTACGGCCATGATAGCCCTCAACACCCTCTACAATGTAGGAGCTCGCGACGAGGCCTCTGACCTTACGGGTGTAGCCCATCTGTTTGAACACCTGATGTTTGGCGGCTCGGTGAATATCCCCGACTTCGACGGCTCGATAGAGCGTGCCGGAGGCTGGAGCAACGCTTGGACCAACAATGATTTCACCAACTTCTACGATGTAGTACCCGCCGTCAATGCTGAGACGGCTTTTTGGCTCGAGAGCGATCGTATGCTGGGCTTGGCCTTTGCCGAGAAAAACCTCGAAGTGCAGCGTCAGGTGGTGATAGAAGAGTTTAAGCAAGTGTGTCTCAACAAGCCCTACGGCGATTTGGGCCACCAGCTCCGCAAACTCCTATATACAGTGCATCCTTATCGTTATCCCACCATTGGGGCCGACATTTCTCATCTGGAGAAGGTGACGATGAAGGATGTGGAAGATTTTTATTACCATCATTACGCCCCCAACAATGCTGTCATTGCTGTGGCGGGAGCAATAAGCTTGGAGGAGTGTAAGGAGTTGGCCCAAAAGTGGTTTGGCGACATCCCTACACGTGCCATCAAGACGCGCCTCTATAGTGCCGAGCCACCTATTCTTGCGCCACGGCGACAAGAGCTGGAGCGCAATGTGCCACAGACCACCATTCTCATAGCTTTCCCTATGGGAGCTTATCATGACCCTGATTATGTGGCGTCGGATATCATCACCGATGTGTTGGCCAACGGACGTTCGGCGCGATTCTACAAGCGGTTGGTGCTCGGAAGCGACCTTTTCACTGAGGTAGATGCTTCTATCCTGGGGAGTGAAGAGCCCGGCTATCTCTTGGTAAGCGCCAAGCTGCGCAGCAACGACCGTTCAGCCATACAGAAGGCCGAGGATGCTATCTGGAGCGAACTGGACCGACTGGTGAGCGAGGGAGCCACAAGTTATGAATTGACGCGCGCTGTCAACCGCTTTGAGAGCAACCACACCTTTGGCGCCCTCAACTTCCTTGCCAAGGCCCAAGCGCTGGCCTCTTGCTGTGTCCATGAAGAGGATATCAATGAGATAGTGGGCCGCTATAGAGCAGTCACTCCCGAGCAACTGCAAAAAGTGGCCTCACATCTTTTGCGGCGACAATCGTCGGTCACCCTCATCTATCATTCCACCGATACGTCGGCCTCTTGACAACGTCTTAAGGCCTGCAAGGCGGCCTCACGGGCCATCTGGCACGCTTGGGGAAGGGCATCTTCAACGGCTCTTGACATCTCAAGCCCAAGCGAAGTGTAGCGCTCCACGCTTGCCACTACTAGCTCCACCTGCGGGCAATATCCCAAGATAGCCATAGCCTCAAGGACATCCTTGAGCCCTATCTCATGGGCTGTCACCAGCGGAGGAAACTCTGCAAATTGAGGCTTCAACCTCCTTACAGTCCCCACGGGATTGCTATCAAGGGCAGCGTCAATCACCACCAGATATTCATATCTCTGAAGGTAGCCTAATAGATGGAGGCCGGCAGTGCCTCCATCCAGTAGGTCGATACCTTCAGGCCACTCCTCTTGTGCCATGCGCTGGATGGCGTGGACACCAAAGCCTTCGTCTTGTAGCACGAGGTTGCCAATACCCATTATCAGCACGGGGAGGCGTGAGTCTGAGTGGGGAGTAGGTTCGTTAAGCATCGGGGTCGTCTTCATCGGCTTGACATTCGGCTTCAGTGTGGTGCTTCAGACACTCTTCGTTGATGTCCTTAAGATAGTCTTCTACCACCTCTTCCTTGATAAACTTCCAGCCACCGATCATCGACGAGGCTATACCATTGCGCTCTATGTAGTCGTGGTAGAACACCAGGTAGACATGGACAATCATAAACAGCACGAAGGCCCACATCAAGAAGTGGTGGATATACCTCACTACATAGAAGCCATCCATCCCGAAGAGCATCCAGTCGGTGACGGGTTGCCCTACGTTGTTGGTCGTGACAAACATCATCATGAATCCTGTCAGCGCCTGCACAATCGAGAGCAGAAACAGGCCAAAGTAGGTGGTGGCTGCCAGCGAGTTGTGGCCAATGTCGTAGACAGGGTGGTGGGTCAGGAGCAGGACGTCGACCTTGAGGGTGGCAAAGATGCTCTTCCATTGCTCTTTGGTGAGAGGAATGAAATTAAACCACTTAGCGAAGCGATTGCCTGCAAAAGCCCAGTAGACACGCATGCCAATGTTGACCACAAATATCATACCCACGGCCAGATGGGTCAAGCGCAACCATCCAAACCAGTAGTTGTAGATCGCCTCCGTGGCATGCTGCACAGCCGGAGGGTCGCCTATAATATACCCCGTGATGCAGAGCACAATGATACATCCGGCATTTATCCAGTGAAAAAACCTCACTGGCAACTGCCACACGTATACCTCACGGAGATTGCGTCTAACACTTCTCATAGCTATAGCTCATTAGGTTTTAGTTCTATCTTATGAACCACTGTCCCGTTCTCGTCGTAGAGATGGACGGCGCAGGCCATACAAGGGTCAAACGAGTGGAGGGTCCTGACGATGCTAAGAGCCATCTCTGCGCTATCTGCGGCATAGCCTGCCACAGGAGTGCCTATCACGGAGGCTTCAAAGGCTGAATGCTGATCCATGGGGTCGCGCGGAGAGGCGTTCCAAGTGGTGGGCACCACCATTTGGTAGTTGGAGATTTTCTTGTTGTGGATGGTGGCGTAGTGGGCCAAGGCGCCGCGTGGAGCTTCGTTGAGACTGTAGCCTTGGCAATAGCTGGGCCAACTATCGGGCTGCCACTTAGAGCCGTTAAACATCTCTTCGTCGCCAGCCTTGATGTTGGAGATGAGCTGGTTGTAACACTTTGTCATGTATCCAGCAGCCTCTACAGCGTCGATGGCGCGCGCCAGGATGCGACCAGCGGTGGAGAACATCGAGTCGAGCGTCACGCCGCAGTCACGACCATTAAACTTGTTGGCCAGTTGGCTCAGCGTAGCCACCGCTTTGTTGCCCAGTTCGCGGGTCTCTTCATTGCCGCGAGCATAGTCTACGGCGAAGCGGGCCAGCGGACCCACCTCCATTGGCATCCCCTTGTAGCGAGGAGTCTTAATCCAGCTGTATGGCTTGTCGCCGTCGAGCCAGTCAAAGTGTTCGGTGGGGCCTGTGTAGTCGAGGATTGTCTCGCCAATTGATGGATGGAGGCCTTTGTCCTTACCTACGGAGTATTTATACCAGGCGTTGTTGACAAACTCTTGCAGGCCGTCGAGCGCCGTTGGGTCAAACTCCTCCACATGGCTCAAGTCGCGGTCGAGCACTATGCCACGTCCTTGGAGATAAGAGTCGGTGTCGCCAAAGTGGGTCATAGGATAATCGCCATAGGCCAGATAGTTGCGCAGGCCTCCACCAATCTGGGTCCATTCGGGATAGAACGCCAAGATGGCGATAGCGTCGGGGAGATACACCTGATTGGCAAAGGAGTTGATCTTCTGCGTTATCTCGTTGACAAAGTTGAGGCGTGCCATGTTGATGGCGTTGGGATCCTGCATATTGATGGCGCAGGCCATACCGCCTACCAGATAGTTGGGATGAGGGTTCTTGCCGCCAAAGATGGTCTGTATCTTGCATATCTCCTTCTGGAAGTCAAGTGCCTGCAGATAGTGGGCCACGCCGATGAGGTTGACGGCTGGGGGCAACTTATACATCTTCGAACCCCAACACCAGCGGTTGGTGGAGAAGAGGTTGTTGGTGGGATTGGCTTCCACAAACTTTTTCACTCTCTTCTTCACGTCGGCAAAGTAGCCAGGCGAGTTTTCGCCCCATTCGGTATAGTTGGGGTTGAGGGGGTTGAGGCTCTGAGCTATCTGAGCCGCCTCGGCGGGGTCGCCCTTGAGGGCTCCTACGATATCCACCCAGTCGAGAGCGTCCAGATGGTAGAAGTGGACCAAATGGTCGCGGCTCTGGAGGGTGCCAAGCATCAAGTTGCGCACCATCTCAGCATTGTTTGGCACCTCTATGCCAAGCGCATTCTCAATACAACGCACAGATGCCAGGCCGTGCATCGACGTACATACGCCACACACGCGCATCACAAAAGCCCACACGTCGCGGGGGTCGCGGTCCTTGACGATAATCTCGATGCCACGCACCATCGTGCCCGTGCTGTAAGCCTGCGTTATCACACCGTCTTTCACCACCGCTTCCATGCGGAGATGGCCCTCGATACGGGTTACGGGGTCTACTACCACTCTAGTTTCCATCTACTTCGTCGGGTGTTACGGGGAAGTCCCCACTGTTTTGGATAAGTTTACGCTTCTGGATATTGGTGACCACGGCGTGGATTGAGATGCCTGCCAAGGTGGCCACAGCAGCGGCGGCGCCAATCTTGTCGGCTGTGGCCTCAATACCTATGCCATGCACCGAAGGAATGTGTTGATAGAAGGGCTCTTGGTCAAAATATCCTGGCTCGGCACATCCAATGCAGGGATGGCCGCTCTGTATCGGGTAGCTGATACAGTCGTTCCATCGCAGCACGCCGCAGGAATTAAACGTATTAGGCCCCTTGCAACCCATATAGTAAAGGCAGTAGCCACGCTTAGCGTTTTCGTCGTCGAAACTCTGCACGAAGAGGCCGGCGTCGTAGAAGGCGCGGCGATAGCAGGTGTCGTGGATACGGTCCTTGTAAAACATCTTTGGACGCCCCATATTGTCGAGCTCTGGGAGCCGCTCAAAGGTAGTATAATAGACTATCACTCCCGCCATCACATCGGCTATGGGAGGGCAGCCTTGCACATTGATGATGGGCTTGCCACTGATAAGCTTATGCACGGGCTTGGCTCCCGTGGGATTGGGGTGGGCAGCTTGGATACATCCAGAGCAGGCACAATTGCCCCAAGCGATGATAGCAGCTGCTCCCTCGGCGTCGTGCTTAAAGCTGTCGAGAGCCGATGTGCCAGCCAAGGTGCAGTAGCCATAGCTACCGGTGGGGATAGCGCCCTCCACGCAGAGGATGTATTTGCCATAGTTGTCCTTTATGGCACCCTCTTTGTTGGCCTCAGCCACATATCCACTGGCAGCCATCAGAGTGTCGTCGTAGTCGAGCGATATAAGCTCGAGCAGGATTTTTCCCACCAGCGGATGGGAGGCGCGAATGAATGATTCGCTACAGCACGTACATTCCTGGAAGTGATCCCATATCACGTGTACGCGAGGCTTAGTCTCAAGGGCTTCTACTATCTGAGCCGCTCCAGTCTTTTGTAGGCCCATCATGGCTGCCATGATGCCGCAAAACTTTAGGAACTCACGTCGGGTGTAGCCCTTAGCTTTTAGTTCTTCGTAAATAGTGGCCATATATTTAAGAGTATTTATTGATACTTAGAGAATTAAAGAGGTAAAGAGTCAAAGATGAGGGGGCTTTAGCAGATACGGGGGAGCTGCTCTCCTCTCATCTGCTCCACACGTCGCCGATTGCCGTAGGGGAGACGCAGCCACACCTTAGCGCCTTGCGGGTCAGGAGCCTCTACCGTGCCGATGATGGCAGCCTCTGCACCGTGGGCCGAACGCTTCACGGCCTCTAAGGCCGTAGCTGCTTGGTCGGCGGGAACTACTGCCACCATTATCCCTTCGTTGGCCACGTGGAGCGGATCGAGGCCCAGTAGGTCGCAAGCTGTGCGCACATCTTCGCGCAGCGGTATCGCTGTCTCTTCTATAGTGATGTTGACTCCCGATGCCTCGGCAAGCTCGTTGAGCGTGGCTGCCAGACCTCCGCGAGTAGGATCGCGGAGCACCCTCAGATCCACTACTCTCAGCAGAGCATGGACGATGTCGCCCAGCGATGCGCTATCGCTCTTTATCTCGGAGGTCATCTTGAGGCCCTCGCGCTGTGTCATGATAGCCATTCCATGGTTGCCGATGGGGCCTGTCAGAATGATGGCGTCGCCAGGCTTAAGGCTTGAAGGATCGAGCCACAGGTTGGGAGGCACGATGCCAATGCCAGTAGTGTTGATATACACACCGTCACAACGGCCACGCTCCACCACCTTCGTGTCGCCAGTCACTATCTCCACTTCGGCTTCCTTAGCAGCCGCCGCCATAGCGGCAGCTATCTTGCATAGGTCGTCGATCTTCATTCCCTCTTCGATGACGAAGGCCGCTGAGAGATAGCGCGGTGTGGCGCCGCAGCAAAGGATGTCGTTGACGGTGCCGTTAATGGCCAAGTCGCCAATATTTCCTCCAGGGAAGAAAAGGGGAGTGACCACAAACGTGTCGGTGCTCATCGCTATCCTCTCGCCCATGGCTGGAAGGATCGCACCATCATGGTAAGTGGCCAATATGTCGTTGTGGAAGTAATGGTCAAAAACTTGGTGGATAAGTTGAGAGGTCAAGAGGCCGCCTCCGCCATGAGCAAGCTCCACGGCAGCAGGCAGATTATCTGGTATCGGACAAGATAGCATAGTAAATGGGTAATGGGTGTTGGGTTATGATTTAAAATAGGCGGCGCAGACGCCCTCGTTGGAGACCATCGGAGCCCCCACGGGGCTATCAGGACGACAACGGTGCCCAAAGTTGGGACAATCCTTGGGAAGCCGCAATCCTTTCATTATCAAGTGTGCTATACACGCGTCTTCACCCTCAGTTCTGCAACCCATCGCTGATTGTGAATCGATGTTAATATTGTAACGACGCCATGCGTCTACTTGTTCATATTCCTTTCGTAGTTTCATGCCACTATTTTTCAACAGTCCGAGACCTCGCCAATAGGCATCGCAAGGCTCCATCACCCGCCGGATGGCAGCGGAGGCCTGAAGAGTGCCCTGGTGATGCACCACGCGGCCATAAGCGTTGACCACCCCCGTGGCTCCTTGCTCCAGCATCTCGGTGGCTCGCAGGATTCCCAGCAGCATGTCTACTGGCTCAAAACCGGTGATGACAATAGGCATACCGAGCTCGCGGCTCAAGGCCTCATAGGGCTCTACTCCCATCACTGCACATACATGGCCAGCGGCCAGCAGAGCATCCACCTGACATGCGGGGTCGGTGACCACTGCGCGCACAGCCGCAGGCACTGTGAAGAGCGAGGTCAAGAGCGAGAGGTTGGTAAGACCCAGCGCCACGGCTTTCTCGGCCATTATGCAATAGGCTGGCATCGTTGTCTCAAAACCGATGGCAAAAAACACCACCTCGCGCTCTGGCATCTCCTGAGCGAGGCGCAGGGCCTCCAGGGGCGAATATAGCAGCCTGATGTCGGCGCCAGCTGCTTTGGCTCGCAGCAGTGAGCCGTTGCTGCCCGGCACTCTCAGCATGTCGCCAAAAGAGCAGAGCGTCACCTCGGGTCGCTGAGCCAAAGCGATGGCGGTATCGATGGTAGCGGCGGGAGTGACGCATACAGGACACCCAGGCCCATGGATCATCCTTATGCCAGAGGGTAGGAGCTCTTCCAGCCGATAGCGCGACAAGGTAAACGTCTGACCGCCACACACCTCCATAATCCTCCACGGGCGCGTGGCTACGGCGTGGAGGCGCTCCACGAGGACATGCATAGCTTGAGGGTCGCGATAGGTAGAGGCTTCCCCCAGCAGATGATGAGTAGGATTGAGGCTATGGCCATCTATGGGAGCCATAGTTCGGAAGGGGATGATAACTGTTCATCGCGATAGCGGGCCATCTCCTCAAGGTCGTTGATAGTCTCTTGAGCGGTGGCTTCGTCCATCACTGAGATGGCTACGCCAGCATGAGCCACTACATAATCGCCCACTTTGGCATCGTCGACGGTGTCGAGACACACTTCACGCTTCACACCACAGAAGTCGACCAGAGCCATCTTGAAAGGCTCCTCACACGTGAAATCTTCTATTCGTCCGGGTACTGCGAGACACATGGCTATAAGGATTTTTGAGGGTTAGAGAGATGCGTTGAATAAAGAAAACATTATTGCTGTTGAGAAAAGAATTAAAAGTGATGAGTAATATGGTGACATGTGAAAAGAAGAGGACATGTCCTCCAAATGTCAACACTCCTAAGCAATGGATGGTTCGGTCATCACCTAAATATTTTTTAAGAATAAGGTTCGTTGTAGCTTTTTTTCTTCTTAAAAAATTTTTTTCGGTCTAAGCTATGGATTTAAAGAAAAAAGCATTACTTTTGTGGCACGAACTTAACCTACCCCTATTCCAACTTAGGCACATCATAACCCAATTATATTTTATATCTAAATTATGACAAAAATAGGTATTAACGGCTTCGGCCGCATCGGACGCTTCGTGTTCCGTGCTTCTACCAAGCGTGACGACATCGAGGTTGTTGCTATCAACGACCTTCTTCCCGTTGACTACATGGCTTACATGCTTAAGTATGACACCATGCATGGCCGCTTTGATGGCACTGTAGAATGTGATGTAGAGAAGAACCTTCTCATCGTCAATGGCAAGCCCATCCGTGTGACTGCATGCAAGAACCCCGCAGAAATTGGTTGGGGCGATGTTGACGCTGAATACGTTGTTGAGTCGACCGGTCTTTTCCTCACCAAGGAGAAAGCTCAAGCTCACATCGAAGCTGGCGCTAAGTATGTTGTGATGTCAGCTCCTTCGAAGGACGACACCCCAATGTTTGTATGCGGCGTAAACGAGAACACCTATCAGAAGGGTACTCAGTTTGTTTCCAACGCTTCCTGCACCACCAACTGTCTTGCTCCTATCGCTAAGGTGCTCAACGACAAGTTTGGTATCGTAGAAGGCCTGATGACCACCGTTCACTCTACTACCGCTACACAGAAGACTGTTGACGGTCCTTCGATGAAAGACTGGCGTGGTGGCCGTGCTGCTTCTGCCAACATCATCCCCTCGTCGACTGGCGCTGCTAAGGCTGTAGGTAAAGTGATCCCCGAGCTCAATGGCAAGCTTACTGGTATCTCGATGCGTGTCCCCACCCTCGACGTTTCTGTAGTTGACCTCACTTGCAACCTTGCAAAGCCCGCCACCAAGGCTGAGATTTGCGCTGCTATGAAGGAAGCTGCTGAAGGCGAACTCAAGGGTGTACTCGGCTACACTGAGGATGCAGTCGTTTCGAGCGACTTCCTTGGCTGCCCACTTACCTCTATCTTCGATGCTAACGCCGGTGTTTACTTGACCGACAAGTTCGTGAAGGTGATCTCTTGGTACGACAATGAAATCGGCTACTCCAACAAGGTGCTCGACCTCATTGCTCACATGAAGCAGGTTAACGGCTAATCCCCGTCTACGACCCCTAATCTTATCAAAAGACCCTACACCCACTCTACGCGGGCGTAGGGTCTTTTCAATGTTTACTCCCCTTAAGCCACTTACGTCAGTATTTTTATCTCCTTGACTATGCTTCTTGACAAAATTCTTGTGCTCGATGGTGCCATGGGTACCATGATACAGCGCTTCGGCCTTTCTGAAGAGCACTTTCATCGCGAAGGTTTTACCCCTAAGGATGCTCTCCTGAAGGGGTGCAACGATTTGCTCGTGGTGACGTATCCCGAGGTGATTCTTGACATCCACCGTCAGTATCTCGATGCCGGTGCTGATATTATCACCACCTGTACCTTCAGTGCCAACAGTGTGTCGCTCGCGGAGTATCAGATGGATGGCCAAGTGGCAACGATAAACGCTGCCGCTGTGGGGCTGGCGCGTCAAGCTGTGGAGGAGTATTATGCGTCGACAGGGCGCAAAGCATTAGTGGCAGGAAGCATAGGTCCTACGAGCAAGAGCCTTTCGATGGCCCTTCTCGATCCTACCGAGGCTATAGGCTTCGACCAGCTTTATCAGGCATATCGCGAGCAGATTGAGGCTCTTCTCGACCCAGCCAATTCGGGTGGCGTTGACCTCCTGTTGATGGAGACCATCTTTGACTCCCTCAATGCCAAAGCGGCTATAGCAGCTGCGCAGGATGCTATGGAGGCCCACGATCGCAAAGTGCCCTTTATCTTGTCGGTGACACTCACCGAAAGCGGACGCACCCTGGCTGGTCAGACCATTGAAGCTTTTGTTGCCACCGTGGCTCATGCCGAGCCGCTGGCCATAGGCATCAACTGTGGCTTTGGCGCCGAGGGGATGAGACCTTATATCGATGCTTTGCAGGCGATACCCTGCGGAGTGTGTCTCTATCCCAATGCTGGTCTTCCCAACGCCATGGGAGAATATGACGAGACGCCAGAGTTGACAGCAGGCGTGCTGTCAGAGATGATGGAGCGGGGCCAGCTCAATATCGTGGGTGGATGTTGTGGCACCACCCCAGCCCATATACGGGCCATCGCTGAAGCCTCTCGCCATTATGCCCCTCGACCCATCCCCGAAAGAGGCCACGACCTTGTGCTGGCAGGTTTGGAGGCATGTCCAGTGACGGCCGAACGCAACTTTCTCAACATCGGCGAACGCTGTAATGTGGCTGGCTCGCGCAAGTTTCTGCGCCTCATCAAAGAAGGTGCTCTTGACGAAGCCGTAGAAATAGCCTCTACTCAGGTAGAGGCCGGAGCTCAGGTAGTCGACATCAACATGGACGATGCCATGCTCGATGCCACGGCCGAGATGCATCGTTTCCTGGCCCGAATCGGTGCAGAGCCCGCTGTGGCGCGTGTGCCCATCATGATTGACTCCTCCAAGTGGGAGGTGATCCAAGAGGCTCTTAAGCTTATACAGGGTCGCCCCATAGTCAACTCTATAAGCCTCAAGGAGGGCGAAGAGACATTCCTTAAGAAAGCACGATATATCCACCGCATGGGAGCTGCAATGGTGGTGATGGCCTTTGACGAAGAAGGGCAAGCAGCCACCCTTCAGCGCCGCATCGACGTGTGTCAGCGCGCTTACCGGCTACTCACAGAGGCTGGCATTCCCCCCGAAGATATCATCTTCGACCCCAATGTGCTGGCAGTGGCCACGGGCATCGAAGACCACAACACCTATGCCATCGACTTCATAGAAGCCACCCGCTGGATAAAGACCCATCTGCCCTATGCCAAGGTGAGTGGCGGCCTGAGCAATCTCTCATTCTCCTTCCGTGGCAACACTTACGTGCGCGAGGCCATGCATGCCCTCTTTCTCTCCCATGCCATCCCGGCCGGGATGGATATGGCCATCGTCAACGCGGCTGCTCTTATCCCCGTTGGGCAACTGAGCGACGAACTCCGAGAGGCTCTTGACGATGTGCTTCTCAATCGTCGGCCCGATGCCACCGACCGCATGATCGATCTAGCTGCTCGCATCAAAGAGGAGCAGGCCGCTGCCAAGGGCCATGAACAGACCACTGCGGCTCCTGATGCAGAGGCGACCACTCCCTCCGAGCGTATCTCGCGTCTTATCGTGCGCGGATCATCGTCGGGCCTCGTGGAGGCCCTTGAGCAAGCCCACACCGAGTTGGGGAGTGCCTTTGCCGTAGTGGATGGTCCATTGATGAATGGGATGAACACCGTGGGCGAGCTTTTTGGTGAAGGGAAGATGTTTCTTCCTCAGGTGGTCAAGAGCGCTCGTATTATGAAGGAGGCCGTGGATTATCTTACACCCTATATCGAAGCCGAAAAAGCCTCCTCGCCCCAAAGTGGAGCCTCGGCAGCCAAGATGGTGATTGCCACCGTGAAGGGTGACGTGCATGATATAGGCAAGAACATTGTCGACGTGGTGATGGGCTGCAACGGCTACGATATGATCGACCTCGGTGTGATGGTGCCTGGCGAGCAGATTGTCGACAAAGCCATCGCGGAGAAGGCCGATTTTGTGGGCCTCAGCGGGCTTATCACTCCTTCGCTCGAGGAGATGTGTCATGTGGCCCGATTGATGGAGAGTAAAGGCATGAGAATACCTCTCATGATAGGTGGGGCCGGAACGTCGGCTCTTCACACTGCTGTGAAGATAGCCCCTTGCTATGGAGGCCCAGTGGTGTATACTCGCGATGCTGCTATGCTTCCTATCGTGGCCCAAAAATTTCTCAATCCTGCCACTCGTCAAGAGGCTTTGGATGCTCTGCGTCGCGAGCAGGAGCGCCTGCGTCAGCGCCATGCAGGACGTCCAGGATTGCTGACGCTTGACGAGGCACGTTCTAAAACCCCCTCTTACGAGTCTACGGGGAAGGCTCCTGTCCCTAAGCATCCAGGTCTTCACACCTTGGAAGTTCCCGTCGGTGCAGTGCGCCCTCTTATTAATTGGCGTCCCTTCTTCTCGGCCTGGGGGCTTGATGCATCCTTGGCCTCAATAGATGATGTGAAGGGGTGCGACCACTGTAGGGCTCAATGGCTTGCACAGCAGCCCCAAGGGGCCCACAAAAAGGCTGCCGAGGCCATGCAACTCTATAAGGAAGCAGGTCAACTGCTCGACTATTTAGCATCGAAAAAAGCCAAGATGAGAGCTCGAGTGGTTCTCGTACCTGCAGGACGCCGAGGCGATGATATACTATTCAGCTATGAAGGGACGACTTATACAGTGCCTACTCTACGACAGCAGACACCCCCAGTGGAGGGCGAGCGCGACACAGCGCGCAAGTCGCAAGCCGATGTTCTCGATGCCGTGGGCCCTAATGGAGAACTGACCGATTGGATGGGCATCTTTGCTGTGACGGTTGATCCTCTCGTGGCGCGTCGCATCAAAGAGCTTAAAGAGCAAGGCGAGGACTATCGCTCGCTCCTCTATCAAAGCCTCGCCGACCGTCTGGCCGAGGCCACTACCGAATGGATGCATCGCGAGGTCAACGCCAATCTCTGGGGGCTTCCCGACCCATCAAAGGGTATACGACCAGCCATTGGTTATCCATCGCTGCCCGACCAGTCGCTGGTGTTTCTTGTCGACACGGTGGTCGACTATAAAGGAGTAGGCATTACCTTGACGGAGCATGGAGCCATGTATCCCACGGCTTCCACCACGGGCTTTATCTTTGGTCATCGCGACGCGCGCTACATTGCCATCGGCGAGATTGGCGACGATCAGCGCGCCGACTACCTCCGCCGTCGTCCTGAGGCCCTCCTCCCATAAGTCAATACCGTCAGAAAGGGATAGACCTTTCTGCGTATCGCCTGAAAGGCGACCTTTCTGAATAGCCGCGGGCTTTAGCCCGTGGTGGCAAGAGAAGGGAGAAGCGTCTGAAAGACGCCCTTATGGAGAATATGCCTAATAAGAGGCTAAGTTCTACAAGGGCGTCTTTCAGACGCTTCTCTCTTGCCTAAACGGCGGGCTAAAGCCCGTGGCTATTCAGAAGATGGGCTCCTTCGGAGCCAACCATCCGGGTACGTTTTCCCATATTACTCCAGGTCGCGTGGGATTGCTACTATCTTCAGATTCTTGCTACGAATATAGTCAACGATAGCATCGCGCACCTCTGAGGGCTGCACGTCGGCTTCGATACGCTTCAGAGCGTTAAACACCGAGGTGCCTGTCTGATACACGTGGCGATAGGCCTTGGCCACATCGTCGATCTGCTCGTCGGTGAAACCCTTCTTGCGCATGATAAATGCATTCACGCCAAAGTAGCTGGCGGGATTGTGGGCCATGATGACAAAGGGAGGCACATTGCCAGTGATGCGACAACCGCCCTTGATGAGCACCCAATCGCCTATCGAGCCATTCTCGTGGAGCATAGCTCCCGATGAGAGGATAGTGCATTGGCCAATCTCCGTGTCGCCAGCGATGGTCACGCCGTTGCCAAGCACACACTTGCCCTTGATACGGCTGTCGTGTCCAATATGGGTCTCGGCCATGATAATGCAATCGTTGCCAATACGTGTGCCACCCTCCGAGTGGATGCCTCGGTTGATGATGACATTCTCGCGAATCACGTTGTTGTCGCCGATATAGCAGTAGGTTTCTTCGCCCTTCCAGCGAAAGTCCTGAGGATCGGCTCCGATGATAGAGCCTTGATAAAACTTGTTGTTCTTGCCGATGCGTGTGCCGCGGATGATGCTGGTAAACGGCATCACTTCGCAGCCCTCGCCTATCTCCACATTCTTGTCGATGTAGGCGAAAGCATGGATTGTCACATTCTCTCCTATTTTGGCCGATGGATCAATATAGGCCTGTGGACTGAGGTATTTTGCCATAGCTTTCCGTGTTGTATTTAAGGTTATTGGATTAGCGTCCGCCGCCGAGGCTCTGATAGAGGTTGACCACTGCCTGAGCCGTTGTCTGGCGATTGGAGATCTCGGCCATCTGGGCTGAGAGGAGGCTCTGCTGGGCTGTCAGCACTTCGAGATAGGTGGTGCCCGAAGTACCCATGCTCAGCAGCTCCTGAGTATACTCAACGCTCTTCTCAAATTGGTCAACCATCACCGTCAGGTCGTCTTGTTTCTCAAGACTCTTCTGATAGGTGACGAGGGCGTTGCTCACCTCGGCGCTGGCGTTCATCAGCGTATATTCAAAGGTGTTGAGCGCCTGCTCCTGTTGGGCCTTGGCAGCCTCCAGGCGAGCAATGTTCTGGCCACGCGAGAAGATGGGGATGGTGAGCGACCCAGCGAGGTTGATAAAGAATTCGGCAGGATTCTTCACCACCGAGCCTATCAGGTCGGTAAAGCCGCCATTGCAAGAGATAGCAAGGCCGGGGTAGAACTGAGCGCGAGCGTTGGCCGTAGTGTAGTAGGCCGAGGCCAGGCTCATCTCAGCCGAAAGCACATCGGGGCGCGATGCCAGTTCGCGCATGGGTACGCCCTCACGCACGATGTTGGCCGGTGCCTGGAGGAAGTTGTCGCCAGTCACCACCCAGTCCTGAGGCATCACGTTGAGCAGCAGCGACATGGTGTTGTAGAGCTGACGTTGCGACACCTCGATGTCGGTAATCGACGCCAAGATGCTGTAGTATTGAGCGCGGCTCTGCACCACGGCAGCCTCCGTCAAGCGGCCAGCCTCCTTGAGGTTTTTCATCACCTCTACGCTCTCGCGCCAGTTTTCGGCGGTCTCGCGGTTGAGGATAAGCTGATTGTTGATGGCCATAATGCCATAGTAGCAGTTGGCCACGGCAGCTATTATCTGCGAGCGTACAGCCTGCTGATAGGCTTCGCTCTGATAGTAGGCAGCCTGTGCCGAGCGTTTGGTGTTGAGCAGCTTGCCAAACACGTCAACCTCCCACGACACCGAGAAGGGCAGCTGATAGCTCCACGACCAGTCGTAGGAGCCTATCTTGGAGCCTGTGCCGTTGGGGCCGAGGGCCAGCGAGGGAAGGAAGCTGAGCTTGGCACCCTTGAGCTGAGCGTGGGCAATGTCAACGTTGAGCTTGGCGTTCTTGAGGTCTTTGTTGTTGGCGAGGGCCATGCGGATAAGGTCGGCGAGCTGTGGGTCGGTAAACACCTCTTCCCACTGCAGATTGCCAAAGGCATCCTCTGCTGGCAGCTGCTTGAGAGCCTCTGCATATTCGCGCGTCATCTCGCTCTGGTCAGCAACCTTAAACTTGCCGTATATGTTGCAGCTGGGCAGCACTGTAAGAGTCAGTGCTGCAGCTGCGGTTAATATCAGATGTTTGGTTCTCATTTTTTTTCTTCTTGTATAGCTTAGTTACCAGGAGCATACTGCTCGATTTCGTTCTCGATGCCTTCGTTGTCGGTATCCTCCCACTTGAGCGGCGTGAACTTCTCTTGGATAATCTGGAAGATTACGAAGAGGCAGGGCACGATAAAGATTTGGAGTATCATACCGATGAGCATACCGCCGATGGAGCCTACACCGAGGGCGCGGTTACCATTGGCGCCTACACCGTGGGCAAACATCATAGGCAACAGACCGATAATCAGCGCCAACGATGTCATAAGGATAGGACGCAGACGAGCCGAGGCTCCTTGGATTGAGGCGTTGACGATGCTCATACCGGTGCGGCGGCGTTCGAGCGCAAACTCCACGATAAGGATGGCGTTCTTGGCCAACAGACCGATAAGCATGATGAGAGCAATCTGCAGGTAGATGTTGTTGGAGACACCAAAGATCTGGGCAAAGATAAATGAGCCCATAAGACCAAAAGGTATCGAGAGGATAACGGCCCAGGGGAGGATGTAGCTCTCATACTGAGCGGAGAGCAGCAGGTAGACGAAGAGCAGACAGAGGCCGAAGATGATGGCCGTGGAGTTGCTGCTCTGGTTGCCTTCCTCACGTGTCATACCGGCATACTCAAAGCCATAACCGGCGGGGAGGGTCTCGTTGGCCACGCGCTCGATAGCTGCTAGGGCGTCGCCCGACGAGAAGCCAGGGTTAGGAGTACCTGATACCGACATTGACTGGAACATGTTGAAGCGGTTCAACACGTCGGGACCGTATACACGGGTCAGGGTGACGAAGTTGGAGATAGAGGCCATCTCGTTGCCGTTGCGCACCTTGATGCTCGAGAGCGTCTCGGGGCTTACACGAGCCTCGGGCGAAGCCTGCATCATCACGCGGTAGAGCTTACCGAAGCGGTTGAAGTTTGACACGTAGAGACCACCATAGTAGCCCTGCAGCGTAGAGAGCACGGTCTGTGGCGAGATGCCTGCTTGCTTACACTTGGCAGCATCCACATCCACCATATATTGTGGGAACGAGGGGTTGAACGCCGTGTAAGCCATCTGGATTTCCGGCTGCTGGTTGAGCTGAGCGAGGAAGTTCATTACGATGGCATAGAAGTCGTTGATGTCGCCACCAGTCTTATCCTGCATCTTCACCTCAAAACCGTTGGTGGCCGAGTAACCCGAGATCATAGGAGGCGCGAATATTACCACGCGGCCATCCTTGATAAGCTGGCCAGTCAAGCCATAAAGCTGGAGGATGATATTGTCGGCGCTTTGGCTGTCGTCGCGCTCGGCCCAGTCCTTGAGCTTGATAATAAACGTACCATAGGTGGCACCTTGGCCCGAAAGGAAGCTATAGCCGTTGATCATCGTACGCGATCTCACGCCAGGCACTGAGCCAATAATCGAGTCGAGCTTGTCGAGAGTCTCGCCGGTGCGCTCTTGCGAGGTGCCCGGGGGCATGTCGACCATGGCAAAGATTACGCCGGTGTCTTCGTTGGGCACGAGGGCCGTAGGAGTGATAGACATAAGCCATACCAGGATGCCGATAGCCACGGCCACAATGGCCAGCGACACCATCTTCATCTTGATAAACATGGCCACAACCTTGTCGTAGCTCTTGAGCACGCGTGAGTAGGTGCGTTCAAAAGCATTCTGGAAACGCTTGCCAAAGATACCACAGATGGTGAGCAGCGCCACTACGATAGCAACGATGCTGAGGGTGACGTTCTCAAAGTTAAACCATCCGAGCACCATGAAGGTAATCGTGGCACAGAGCAGCAAGAAGGTGATGATAGGGGGCATGTCGAGAGTGAAACGCTTCTTGTAGGCACCCTTCACTGCCTCGCCAGCAGCGCTATATGCAGCGCCCATGCGCTCCTTGAGCGATGATTCATGGCCGTCGGCGTTGTGAGGCTTCAAGAACACGGCGCAAAGGGCTGGCGACAGCGTCAAGGCGTTGATAGCCGACAGGCCGATAGCGATGGCCATCGTAAGACCAAACTGGCGATAGAACACACCCGACGTGCCCGACATGAACGACACGGGGATAAACACGAGCATCATGACCAACGTGATGGAGACGATGGCGCCGCCGATTTCGCTCATGGCGTCGATCGACGCCTTGCGGGCACTCTTGTAGCCCACGTCGAGCTTCGCATGTACCGCCTCCACCACCACAATGGCGTCGTCGACCACAATCGCGATAGCGAGCACGAGAGCCGACAGGGTGATGAGGTTGACGGAGAAGCCGATGAGCTTCATACCGAAGAATGTACCTATCAAGGCCACAGGGATGGCGATGGCCGGGATGATAGTGGAGCGGAAGTCTTGGAGGAAGAGGTAAGTCACGAAGAACACCAGGATGAAGGCCTCAATAAGAGTCTGAAGCACGTGGTGGATCGACGCGTAGAGGAAGTCGTTGTTGTTCATAGGGATTGCGATGGCCAAGCCCTCGGGGAGCTCAGGCTCAACATCCTTCTCTACAAACTTCAAGCAGTCGTTGATAATCTGGGTAGCATTGGAGCCGGCCGTCTGGTACACGATGGCCGTCACGCCTGTCTTGCCGTTCTGCTTGCCGTGGAAGCCGTAGGTCACACGTCCCAGCTCCACGTCGGCCACATCCTTCAGGCGGAGGATCTCGCCGTTGCTGTTGGCGCGGATCACGATGTCCTCAAACTCCTCAGGCTGCACCAGACGCCCCTTGTACTTCATCGTGTACTGGAAGGTCTGATTGCCTTGTTCGCCAAATGCACCCGGAGCGGCCTCAATATTCTGCTCAGCCAGGGCGCTGGTGACGTCGCTGGGCATCAGATTGTACTGGGCCATCACGTCGGGCTTGAGCCATATACGCATCGAGTAGTCGGCACCCATCACCATCACGTCGCCCACACCAGAGATACGCTGCAGCGGCGGCACGATGTTGATCTTCATGTAGTTTTCTACGAAGTTTTCGGGGTAGTTGCCGCTTTCGTCATAGAGAACGATACCCACGAGCATAGAGCTTTGGCGCTTCTGAGTCAAGACGCCCACCTGGGTCACCTCGGCGGGGAGTAGGCTCTGTGCCTTGGCCACACGGTTTTGCACGTCGACAGCGGCCATGTCGGGGTCAAAGCCTTGCTCGAAGTAGACGTTGATGGTGGCGGAGCCAGTGTTGGTAGCCGTTGACTCCATATATGTCATACCCTCGGCACCGTTGATACTCTCCTCCAGAGGAGCTATCACGGAGTTGAGCACGGCCTGGGCGTTGGCGCCGGTGTAGGTCGTGGTCACCGAGATGGTAGGGGGTGCGATGTCAGGATATTGGGTTACCGGCAGCGATACCAAGCCGATGAGACCCAACAGCACTATAAACAGTGAGATAACCGTCGAAAGCACCGGGCGGTTAATAAACGTATCTAGTTTCATCCGTTGTTGTTTCTACAGTAAGGATTTACTGTGATTTGATTGGTTATGCGGAGGTGAGGGTCATCTCCTTAGTTGGAACCGAGACCCTCGGTCTGCTGCTGGGCAGCCTCCTGGGCAGCGGTGATGGGCTGGATGGTGAGGCCTTCCTTAAGCTTGGAGCCTACGCCCTCCACGGCTATGCGGTCGCCAGCCTTCAGGCCGCTGGTCACCACGTAGTATTTGCCATCGTTCTGAGGAAGGATGGTGATGGGGGCCGACTTCACTTGGTTGCTGTCGTTGACAAGATAGACAAACTTGCGGTCTTGCAGCTCGTAGGTGGCCTTCTGGGGGATAAGGATTACGTTTTCCTCCGAGTAGGGCATCACGATGTTGCCCGTGGAGCCGCTGCGCAGCATCCCCGAGGGGTTGTCAAAGAGGGCACGCACGCTGGCAGCGCCTGTCGAGCTGTCGATCACACCGCTGACGGTGGCCACCTTGCCCTTGTAGGGATAGATAGTGCCGTCGGCCAGACGCAGGTCCACTTCGGGCATCGAGGCGATAGCCTCGTTGAGCGAGCGCTTGCCGTTGTCGGTGAGCTGGAGCAGGTCTTTTTCGGTGAGCGAGAAGTAGGCGTACACCTGTCCGTTGTCGCTGATGGTGGTCAGCGCTTGGGTCGACGAGGGAGAAGCGAGCGAACCTTCGCGGTTGGGGATCGTACCCACCACGCCGTCGCTGGGCGAGGTCACCTCGGTGTAGGCCAAGTTTTTCTTAGCGTTGATGAGAGCTGCCTGAGCCTGCGCCAAGGCGGCCTTTGCTGACTGGAGGTCGTTTTCCGACAGCTGATATTCATATTGGCTGATGATGTTCTTTTCGTAGAGCCGACGCTTATTGTCGTTGGTGAGCTGGGCAGTGCTTACTGCCGTCTGAGCGGAGTTGACAGCGGCCTGAGCCTGGTCGACGGCTGCTTGATATTGCACCTGGTCGAGCGTGAAGAGCAGCTGTCCCTTCTTCACATGCTGACCTTCGTCTACATGAACTTTGGTTATAAAGCCGGTCACCTGTGGACGAATCTCGATGTCGGTCTTTCCCTTGATGGTGGCGGGATAGGTCGACTCAAGCTGTGTAGATGAGGGTGAAAGGGTCTCAACGGCAATCTGGGGAGCCATGCTGCCCATCTGGCCTGCTTCTTGGCCACCGCCGCATCCTGTCATTACTGTGATAGCCATACCGGCGAGAGCGGTGCCGGTCAGTTTTAGCACATTCAAGTTCATACGTTGCGTTTTATTATCGTTTATACTATGTTTTATACTTGATGATTGGATAAAAATACGTTATGATTGGTCTTTATCAGGGTGCAAAGTTACTCATTCCTTAGCCAAACTGAAAATTGCTCATTGCATAAATGTCATAATAATTTGAACTATTTAACACCATTCGTCCAATAGAACACAAAATTCGACTTTTCGACCAATCGCGATAAGAAATATTGGCCAACTTTACAAAGCCTCCTCCAGTCGGCTTAGACGATGCGTCAGGGCGCGAGCTTCGCGCCATCGTGGGAAGTGAATGTCCATTATAGCGTAGAAGGCTGCGCTGTGGTTGGGGACCAGAAGATGAGCCAGTTCGTGGACCACCACATGCTCTATACACCACTCGGGGAGGAGGAGCAGATAGATGCTGAGATTGATGCGGCGTGTGAGCGGGTTGCAGCTTCCCCAGCGCGAGCGGGTGGCGCGAAAGGTGATGCAGGCAGGGCGCACCTTCATCGCCTCCGAGTGATGCTCCACCATAGGAGCCACCACGGCCTGGAGGCGCTGCGAAGCGTCCTTGATCTCGGCCTTCGTGGTGAGTGGCAGCTGCCCGAAGAAGGAGCTTTCCGTCTGGCGCGCTTTAGCTTGGCGCTCCAGAGCTCCCTCTATCCATTGCTGGTGGTCGGAGATGAAGCGCAACACCTCTCGTCGCTCCATCCCCACCGGGGCAGAGACCAGCACCTCCCCCTTCTTGGTGACTCTCATTGAGATGCCCGAGCGCTTATGCCTCCATGTTACCTTTACCGTCATAATTCAAATAAGTCAGAAAAGTGCTGTGTGAAAACTATTTTGCAATAATAGAACTTATAATGTAGAGCAACAAGCGATTAACATATTTTATATCTTTGGGGAAGACGTTTTTCGGGCCAATTTTGCTCCTTCGAAGGACGTTTTTCGCCTCTGGGGGCGCCTCGGGGATTCCACTGGCGTCAGCCAATTCGTCTAATTCGCGAAATTCGTATAAAATTCGTAGTCGTGGAGAGGCGCCGCCACCGCCGACAACGATGAAGGGTTAGTCTACGGAGAGCGCGGAAAGTCGCGGAGGCCATGCGACTAGGGCAGTCCCCGCCTGCGGCAGCTTTCGCAGTGCGGCGCCCCTCCGCCGCTCCTTTTGAGCCAGCCCTCTGGCTCTCACAAGGCGATATCCATTAATCCCACAAGACGATGTCCATAAAGTCGCGTCGGAGGGCCGACGCTTAATGAGCAGCGGAGGGCCGCTGCACTGCGAAAGCTACCGCAGCGGGGAACTGATGTGACTTGAACTGAAAAAGGTTGACAGATTTCCGAGGCATTAGGAAAAAGTCAAA
>JAJBVL010000046.1 GCA_020859845.1 Bacteroidales bacterium | reverse complement strand
AGGCCGCCGCTTAAAGAGCAGCGGAGGGCCGCTGCACTGCGAAAGCTGCCGCAGCGGGGCTCTTTAAGTGGTTGGGAAGGATCTCTCTCGGATTCAGAAAGTGATAGGTTAATGTAAAAATGTTAATGGTGAGAGAGTTGTTGGTGGTTGAAAAAGAAAGTTGTACCTTTGTAGGTTAATTCAAACGATTGAAGCAATGGAGAGGTAATAGGATGCCTCCGTGTAGTCATAAACCTATGATAGCTAAACGCTTATGCTTGGAAAAAGTCATTTCTACTTGCTATATTCATCCCTTCTTATAGCCGTAGCGGCCCTGCTGGCTGGATGCTCTTCGGGAGGCGACAGTCCCGATGTTCCCTCGGTGGTAGATCCTCAAGAGGCGATGGCCTTTAACGTGTCTGCTGTCGACGAGGAGGCTGCCCGCTCTTCGCGTGCCGACCTTCAGGATGTACACACCGACTTTGGCGTGTGGGCTATCAAGACCGTTGATGGCACCAATTCTTATGTAATGAGCCATGACGATGGCTCGGCTTACGAAGCCGCTTGGCGCTCAAACGCTTGGACCTACGACATCCAAAGTGATGCCTACCCCCAATACCTCCGCTATTGGGACCGCGCAGCCTCGGATTACCTCTTCGTAGCTTATGCCCCTTATCGCATCAACAATCTCAACGCTGCCGCAACCTACGACATCTCCCACACCACCGCTGGCGTCAGCATCAAGGGCCTCAAAGGCAATGAAGACACATCCTCTGTGCCACTCTGGGCCGTGGCTCTTCATAAGCGCAACGTCAGCGCCACCTCGGTTGGCGATTACGATCTCTATAAGGAAGACACTGATCAGCTGCTGACGTATGTCAGCGATCTCACGGCCGACGTGGGGCTGGTGTTCCATCCCATCATGTCAAAACTCAGGATTAGCATCAAGAATATTGGTAAGGCTGCGGTGTATGTCACCGACGTAGTGCTGTCGCTGGCCGACAGCGAAGGCTCCGGAGCCCTCTACACGCAAGCCGACTTTGAGCAGTCCACCTTTACATTCACCGACTATACTCCCCAGGCGTCGCTCCTCTCGCTGACCAACCTCACACAACTCTTGGAAGGGGGGTGCGACCCAGTGACGTTGGCCGAATTTGCCGAGATACCTCAAGAGCTCAATGGCAACCAGCTCACTGCCACTATCACTCTCTCAGATGGCACTGTGTTGACCAATACCTTTCCCCTCAGCCACGACTGGGAGTGGGCTAAGGTCTACGACTACTGCTTCTCAATAGATGGTGGAAGCCTCTTCTCTGACTACATCCTATTTAATGTGACTGTGGAGATGCTCACCTGGACCCAAGGAAGTCCTTTGGAGCCCGATGATGTCACGAATTGGTGAGACAGAGAGATAGAAGACAGAGAGACAGAAGATAGAAGATAGAATTTAGAGATTAGGATAATAGAAATGGGATATAATAAATATATAATGATAATGGCAGGGGTGATGCTCCTCACAGGATGCTCTTCGAGCGACGGAGATGAACCCCGCCCAAGCGAAACGTCATCACCCTACGTCATGATTGGCTCGGGCTACAACACCGACCAACTCACGTGGAGCCCCATCTCTGGCTCGCGTGCCGAGGGGGATGGGTTGACATCTGTGGTGCCTGAATCCATTGGCGTGTGGAGCGCAAACACAGATGGCTCCACTGAAGAAACAGTTTTCGACAACCAACAAGTGTTTTACCTTTATGGCACCGCTATCCAAAGTCAGAGCTGGTATACTGGCACTTTCCAGTGGGCTGATGGCAACGAATGGCCTTATAACCCGCTTAAAGAATGGGAGGCTGACCGCGATTATAAGTTTGTGGCCTATGCTCCCTATTCTCCCACGGCATCGAACGATGTGACCATTAATGACCTAAGCTACAGCGATATGCAGACCCTGACCTATCGCCATGTGGCTCAATGCACGGAAATCGACTACCTCTATTCATCAACGATAGTCACGTATGCCAGCAAGGATAAAGAAAATACGGTGCAGACGCTGCTGATGAAGCATTTTGGCAGTCGTCTGCGTTTCTGCTTCAAACTCGGTGCTCCCTACTCCAATCTGCGCTATATCCACCTCAAGGATATGCAGATAGAGAATCCTGCTGGCGCCCTCTATACAGTGACAGTGGATTATCTCTACGACGCCGCCACGGCGAGCTACACCCCCAGCGTCACTTGGATCCCCGAGGATGACCCTGAGACCACTACCTCCCATCAGCTTACCAAGGAAATCGCCGACGACTATCTCTTGTTGTCAAAGGACAAAACGACCTTCCAGCCCTTTGCCAGCTGCTATGTGTATCCAGGCGAGAAACTGGAGACCATCACCATCACCGTCACCTACGACATCTACGACACCAGCGACCAGCTGCTGCGCCAGAACGATACAGCTACCTGTACACTCTTTCTCAACCTTGCTCCTACGGGAAGCCTGAGTTCCAAGGAGTTGCTCGCTGGCAATTACTATGATGTCTACGTCAACGTGATGCCCTCCTACCTCTACGTTCTCTCCGACAACGACCCCAATAGCGACGGTGGCATCGTGATCAACCCCAGCCTTTAACCCACCTCATTCCCCACAAACGAACCCTCATTCACCACTCGTATGAATACGCTTCATCCACTCGTGTTCTCTCGCCATATTAAAGCTTGCTCTTTCCTCCTGTTGCTGGCCTGGCTGCTCTTGATGCCTTTCAGCCTCAAGGCTGTCAACTCATGGGATGGTTCTTCGATGTCGACTGAGCTAAAAGGCTCGGGCACCGAGGCCGACCCCTATCAGATATGGGACGGCAAGGACCTATACTATCTGCAGCAGCATCCCGAGCTTTGGGCCTACGGCTACTATTATGTGCAGAAAAACGACATCGACCTCGGCTCTCATCCTTGGAAGCCCATAGGTTATGGCAACGAAACGAACAACAGCGCCATAGAAGCCTGTAATCATACGGCCAACAAACCCTTTGGTGCCACATACGATGGCCGTGGCTGCAAGATAGAGGGGCTATATGTCAACTGGGGATTGATTGACAACGAAGCCCATGCCTTTGGTCTCTTTGGTTTTGTCACGGGTACGCTCCGCAATATCCATATTGATGGGGCTCAAATCACGCGCAACACTTCATCCCTGACCACCTCTTCGGCCGACATCAAGGTGGGTGTGCTCGTAGGTGCCATCACCCCCGACGTCACCAACACTCAGGAAGTGAAGATCGAAAACATTGTCATCACCAATTCTACTATCAACGATGGTGGCACCGACCCCGATTATCGTTCTTACCTCGTGGGGGGTGTGGTTGGTGATATCACATCGGGCTTTGGAGGGTGGAGCTCTATCACTATCCTCGGACGAGGCATGGTGTATGTGCGCAACATTTATTGCGATGTAGATATCGACCTTAGCAATTGTAAGAAGCGCTCCAAAATTTCAGCGAGCCAATATTATCAGTTTAATGTAGGTGGTATCGTGGGCCGTATCCGTCGCGGTAAATACTCCGATATTCCCGCCTCTTGTCTTTACACTGGCCAGATAAACGCCACTCATGCCACAATTGCTCCCGTGGTGGGACTGGTGCGTAGCAATAGTAACAACACGGCCTTAGATGTCACAAAGGCCTATGCTGGCGAGGTGATTAAGAATGAGAATATAACGAGTTCGACGAGTGTAAGCTATTTTATTCTTAATGGTTCGGAAGTGGTCCACGAAGGCACAAAAGAGACCCTCTATCCCGACTTTGAGCGCTATTATGGCAATTATAGTGTCTACGACTCTATAGCCGGCACGTATGCCACCATCACCGATGCTTATCCCTTGACAGCCGCCGATGGCTCGCGCTATGGTGTGCGCACGCTCGACGAAAGCAACCAGGCCGCCCTCATCTGGTCAACCTCCACTTGGAATACCGCTGCTGCAATGCGCGCTTTCCAAGGTGTGGCTCATGGCACGTATGTCAACCTCAACTCCGGTGATGGTCGCGCCACCATTACCAACATGCTCAATGCCAACACCCCCGATGCCACAGTAGTGTTTGCTTGGGATGAGACTGGCCAGGGCGTAGAGTTTGCCATCGACCCTGTGGTAAAGGTGGAGCGTAAGACCCTCCACACTGTCAGCGCTGAGATTCTCAACATGCGCTCTGCGTCTACATTGGTGGGGCATTGGACGTTTGACATGGCCGATGGCACCACCAAAGAGATCGACTATTCCTACAATGAGGGAATGCAGACCATTGACGGCTATCTCTTCACTGCCAGCGATGGCACTATTACCGTCACCCTTCCACAAGATTACTCCGACTATAAGAGAGTGACATTAACCATCTACAACGCTAAGGGCGTAGAACTTGCCACCGACTACGTCGACATATCCTCCGTAACGCTCGGCATGGAGTATACCATTGCCATAAAGGATGGGGTTTATGACCATTACGAATTTACCCCCTATGCCCTAATTGATGGCAATCGTTTCGACGTGGCAGATGCTCTCTTTGACGAGATAGAATGTCAATGGTCAGTGCTTTACGGCACCGACTCCGGAGGCAACGACCAGTATATCGACCTCCGTGGTTCAGTCTTCGAGGCCTCACATACCTGGGAGGAGACATCCTCTCAGGTGGCTCACGTAGTGCCCAGCTATATGGGTATCGTTAAGCTGGTAATCGTTGACAATATCACAGGGAAGACAGTCCAGATTCTCAACAGCAACAACGAGCTTGTCGACAACATAGAGCAGACCATCCAGCAGCTCCACGTCGACATCACCATGTATGAGTATAACCCGTCGACAAAAAAGTATCAAGAATTCAAGCCCTCTGATTATTTCTCTTCTAAGGCTGGATACGACCTGTCGACGGCCAACGGCACACTGACCGACACCAAGGTGCGTCCTATCGTCTTCAAAGCCAATATCGTCGACCAGTTTGGCAACAACTGGAACACCGAGGACAACGCATCAGGTTGGCGCATACAGTGGGCCTACACTATCCCTGGCGATGGCTTGAGCGACGACCGTAAGAGTCCCAACTATAGCGACAGCGAAGGGTATAACATTGTAAATGGAGCATTTGACTCTACCCTCTCCAATTGTGGCATCTATCAATCCACGGCCGATGTGGATATATCCTCTTGGACTGGTGCCACTAAGGTTGACGATGTCATCACGCTTACCGACTGGGTAGGAGCCTATTATCGCGACCCCAATCATTCCTCCTCGGATGTAAACTTCAATACCGACCGCCGCGGTGAGTTCAGGGTAGATTCATTGGGCACCCGCTTTATGATCCACCCCAATCTGCTCCACCGCACATCCGCCTTCGAGGTACGTGCTCGCTTGTATTGCATTGATTCTGATCCTGAGGGACGTTTCCCCACCGAGGACATCATCAACTTCAACCAGCTGGCCGTGGAGTTTGTAAAGGAGCGCGATGCCGATGGTAATATTTGTAATTATAAGGCCAATGTGGTGTGGCGCGGTGCCACGAAGTCAAGCGACCCTACGGACACTTCCCACATCTACGACTCGAGTAGCCAATGTTGGTACACGTGGTACTCCAACCCCGATCCTACCAATATTAATGGGTGGACCAAGGTGGTGAAGCACGACTACGATTCCAGCTCGCGCCTTCGTCATGACTCCCTCCTCCACGGAGACGGTACCGACACATTTGAGTTTGACCCTACGCTCTACTACAAGTTTGACTTCTTGACTTCGAGCGGCACCCATCTCGTTGATATCGTGGGTCCGAAAAATGTGGTGTATCTCTACGACCGCGCACTGACACTGGCCAACGACGACAAGCATTCCTTCTATCCTCTCAATCCATTCACCAACGAGTATTACTCCAATGGTATTGACTACAACCATGGCCACGACCCTGCCAATCCAGTCCACTCAATAGAGCGTGCCTACGAGCTTCTCGACAGCTATGACGCTTCCAACCCCACCGTGGGGCGACGCGACAACAATTGCATCGTCATCATGGGCTACTACAAAAAAGATAAGTTTCTGTACCGCCAAGGCCAGAACGATAAGTGCTCCGACATCTATACCAACCACACTACCATAACGGGCGCATCAGGGGCCTACATCTCAGGTGGCACGTGGGGTTGGGTGGATAACGGCACTAGCCGAACCAACATAGGCCTTCAGGCACCGTTGACGCTGGAGCATCTCGATATCTATAAGGAAGGCACCTCCACTGGCTATAATGGCATCTACTGTTATAACCACGACTTTACGGTAGGGGAAGGTGTAAGGATGTGTCATTTCACTACCATCAACACCGATGCTGGCATGGCGGAGAATGTCAAAGCAGTCAATCTCACCCTCGTGGTAGGCCCCATCAACGACCAATATGATCGTTCCAACCCCGACCATTACATATCGTATGAGGGGAATGAAGTGGAGGGCCTCACCACCATCCGCCTCCTATCCGGGGCTTATGGGCGTATCATTGGTGGCTCACGTTACGATCAGGAAACTGCGTGGGACTCTAAGCATGTCTTCGGCTCCCCATTGGCTCCCAATCGTGTGCGTATGGAGATTAATATCCCCGCCGACGACCTTGAGGCTTATGCGCCTTCAGTGATTGATGGCAACAACGTAGTCAGCATTACCCACAACATCGGTATGATGGTGGGTGGTCAGACCGATGGCTCTGTCTACGAAGACGCTATTTTCGATATGCGAAGCGCCTCGATTTCGCGTTTTGCCGCTGGCAACATCACGTGGGGTCGCACCCTCAACGCCGGTGCCCCCGACGATTCTTTCTTTGGCTCCACAGAGCTTAACGTCTATGGTGGCACCATCGATGAGCTTTATGGTGGTAGTCTTGGCCGTCATAAGCATACCTCTGGTTCAACTCAGGCCCCAAAGCTCGAAGGCTACTTCTATGGCCGCTCCATTATCAATCTCTATGGAGGTACCATCGGATCGGAAGGTAGCCAAGTGTCGCTCTACGCTGCTGGTGCTGGTGGTGTGTCGGGTATCGGCAAGGATTGGGGGTATGATAAAGCCGACTCTTATGAAAAAAGCTACACTCCTGATGCTTGCATCCCTTACTTCGACTCTTCCAACACTCTCCACTATGGTAGCTTTGAAGCTATCAAGGCCGCTGGAGGCACCTTCCCTACTATGGCGATCTGGGATAACGCTGGCCAATACAACGCCCTTGCCAACGACAGTGAAGAAAAGGTGGGCTATGACCTTGCGCTCGACGACACCTATGTGGAAATCAATCTTTATGGAGGCACTATCCTGGGCGATGTGTATGGCGGTGGTCTGGGCTACGGCAACAATCTTGACTACCACAGAGCGCCTTATCGCACCCTCTCCGACGGCACTCGTATGAGCCTTGCTGGCACTTTCTATGGCAGCAGCTATATACGCTTGCTCCCCAACAATACGGGCTCCGATCCTGTCACAGTGAAGGGTAGCATTTATGGTGGCGGCTCAGGCTCCTTGGCTTATCTCAACAATAGCTCTACTGGTCTGCGCACCTATACGGAGTCGGGTGTCACCTATACTTACGATTTCAACAGCATAGCCCAAATCTTTGGCGATGTAAAGGTGGATATCCAGGCTGGTGTCATTGAAGGCGACGTGTTTGCCGGCGGCAAAGGCTTTGAGGGATTCCCCGAGATGGCCAATCTCTATGGCAATACCTCGCTCACCATCACCGGTGGCGAAATCTACGGCCATATCTACGGAGGCTCCAGTTTCTCCGATATCCTTTCTTATACCGATGAAAATGACTCCAAGCAGGGAGGCAACACTGAAGTGACCATTTCTGATGGATATATTGGCAACTGTGTGTTTGGCGGCGGTCATGGCTCCACTACTACGGCAGCCAACGTGGCGGGAAATGCCACGGTCAACATCTATGGTGGCTACTTCTCCAACGAGCCCGTCGACTATATCCACGCCGAGACCTACGGCCAACTCAAGAGCTTCAACATCTATGGTGGTGGATATATTAACGGCGCTATTGGTGGCAATACTAAAGTCAATATCACAGCATCACCCCTCGCCAGCGAGGAGTCGCTTGGGCTGCTTGGCAATGAGACATTCAAGACTCTTTGGGACGACATCACCGTGCGTCGCTTCTGTGTCTACGGTGGTGGTTGGGGTCAGAAGACCCTCGTCAAGGGTAATGCCGACGTCTCTATCAATATTACTCACGGCCTTGGCACGGCCGAAGCGCGGGAGCCACAGCTCGATGATATCGACGCTCTGGTCCCTGGCCAGACTTTCTTCGACGTGGCTGGCGGTGGCTACAACGGCGACGTGGGTTATTGGGATGACGCCTACGAGCACTATACCGGAGGCAATGTAAGCCTCATGGTCAAGGGCGCGCCATTCATCCGCAAGGTGATAGGCGGTGCGTTCTACGCTCAGTGTGACAACACCGATACCCATGTGCAGAGTGGCACAATTAAAGAGGTGTATGGTGGCGCTCTGATGGGATATGTCCACACCAACGGACGCCTGACGATAGGCCGGCCAGCAGGGGAGAAGACCGATGCTGCCGAGATAGCCCAGAGCAATGCCGCTCTGTTTATCACCGAGAATATCTATGGGGGCAACGACGTGAAGGGTATCGTGGGCACTGCCAAGTGGAAAGACCAGACCTTTGCCGACTCCGACAATGAAGGACTGGAGAACACCGACCAAGGGCCGCTCTATTGCGCCGACGTCTCCGACGCTGGCAACAAGGGTGTGACAATGACCATCAATGGCGGTACGATAGGCGGCAATGTCTACGGCGCCGGCAACGGCCATTATCGCGGCTACTACGTCCCTGGATGGGCGCGCTATCAAGATGGGCCTGACCGCCAGTATCGCTGGGTGTTGCTTCCGGGCAAGAATCCAGGCTCTAAGAATGATAACGATTATGGACGCGTGTATCGCTCAAAGCCTATGGTGGGCTCGGTATCTCTCCACATCGGTGGCAACTCCGCTACCGACCGCGTCACCATCAAGGGCAACGTGTTTGGCGGTGGTCGATCATGTACTATCGGCCAGTGGAATACGATGCTTCCCTTTGAAGACCCACGCCGTCTGCAAAAGGGAGGCTTCATGCATGTCAACTTTGGCAGCCATGTCACCGTTGAGGGTGATGTCTATATGGGTTCCGAGGGCGTGGAGTTTGCTCAGTCCAACGTCATTTCGCCCGACTGCTCATTCGATGTAGCTACCTACGATGGTGAGACTCTCGACACCGACGAGCTGGACGACCTTGGCGACATAGCCTACAACCACTGGTATTACCATCGGACGAAGAAATACTACGTGCCTGGATTCCCTGTGGGAAGCGAGACCGATGGCAACTTCGGGATGCTTGGCGAACACATGTTCCGAGCCTACAACAAGAACATCGAGACCAACGCCGACATTGAGCTTACCTTCTACGAAAATCCTTTTGAGACCAACGCCGATGGCTCTATCAAGGAGGCTACTGATGCCAACGGCAACTCTTACTATGTGCGTCGCGGATGGCAACCTGCCGAGCTGGCTTTCGCGTCATACGACTCCAAGGATGTCTACTTCACCAACTTCTACGGTGGCGGCTCCTGCGGCACGATGTCCAACAACCACTTGATGAGTTGGGACTATACCGACAATAAGGCCATCGACGAGACGGTAACCGGCACTGAGGGCCATAAGATAGAGGAGTATGGCGCCGTCTATCGCTACACCCTTCCCGAGGGAGTGACCATCTACGACAAGGTGGTGGGCGGCTCCAAGACTGCCGTCACCAAATTTAAGCAGTACAACTCCACCTACACCGACTTCCTTGACGAGACCACCAACCCCGGCTATACTTTCGAGGGAGGTATGGTGACCCACTCTTCATTCTCCTACTTCCTGCTCATCTATTGCGACCAGAAAGGCAAGTGGGACCACACAGTGTCGCCCGATATCTATCTCAATCAAGGCTATCAGACTACTTATAAGGACTCTTATACATTCAAGGACGGCAGCGTCACTATCTATCCCAAATACTACGATAGCTCAAATAAGGCATTCCCCAACGCCGCCAACCTCGACCACGACCGCTATGCGATAGCCACCGTAAAGGACGCTTCAGGCAATTTCGTGGCTTACTGTGGCGAGCGCGAAGCGCGTGTAGATCAGACGGTGCTCAAGATGTCGCTACGCTGCCAGTTTGACCCTCAGGAGGGCGAGCATGAAGCCGACCCCGACTGGACGGCCGAGAGCTTTGACGACACCCACTTCATCCACTATGGAGGTGTCATCTACGGTGGATGCTTTGAGAGCGGTGTGACGGATGGCGACGTGATTCTTAATGTGTCGTCCAACACCATCGGCGAGCACCTCAGCGCACGCGACCAAGAGACCTTTGAGCAGATCTCCTCGCTGGAGCATAATCTGGGCCGCGTGTTTGGCGGTGGTTATGGCAGCGAGAGCCGTGTGGATGGCGACACCTACGTCAACCTGCTGCGCAACTTCGTGGGCATGAACGTCTTTGGAGGCGGTTGCCGTGGCACTGTGGCTGGTACCACCCACGTCAACTACACAGGCCATGAGACTAATTCCTATGTGTTTGGTGCCATCTATGGCGGCGGTCTTTATGGGTCTGTGGGAGTGGATATGAGGCAGGACTATGACCACGCCACGGCTAAAGCCACCGACGTGCGCCTCTTCTCGGGCAATGTCGACAAGGTGTATGGTGGGGCCTGTCTTGGCGACCTCTACGGCCGCGCCAATGTGGAGCTGTGCGACCAGGCCTCGGAGTCGATTGACCACCTCGATTATGAGCTCTTGCTCAAGCTCGAGGATGTGGATGACTGGTGCGGTGCGCGTCTGATAGCTGGCACCGTGTTTGGCGGCAACGACATTTCGGGCAATATCTACACTCAGGAGCTACCCGAAGGCCACGACAACTACGACCCTCTGGCTGCCTACTCCACCTATGTAAAGGTCTATGAAGTGCAAGGCGATCCTAACGGACCCTCTGGTCAGTCGGCCTCCACAAAAGACACTACCGACCCCTCGGCTTCCCCTGCCAAGGATCCTGTCAACCCCGGCAAGTCGTCGCCCGGCGCGGTGAATGGCTACAATGGTTTCCCGCTTATCGGTAACCTTTACGGCGGCTCCAATGGCAACTATGGCGAGCATGAGAACTCTAAGGCCTATACCGACGGCACATTCCGCATGGCCACTGGCATCAACAATGCCATATTAAAGGTTGAGCTGTCGGGCGACCCGGGCGGCTTGTATAGCGCCTTTGATGTGCCTCACGTTGACCATGCTTATCTTGATATCCAAGGTGGCACGATTATCAATGTGTATGGCGGTGGCGACAAGTCGACCATCAACGAGTCGACTACCCTCAGCGTCAACTATGCAGCCGATACCGATATCATGGATGCTCGCGCAGGCTTTGAGACGCCCAGCGATCCTGATGTCATCGATCCTCTGATAAGAATCTGGAACACCTTCCATCTCAGCGACGACGAGCAGATAGAGGAGGTAACCTCCACGTCGATTTACGACGCGACCACCAACAACACCATCTTCAAATATCACATATTCCGTATCTTTGGCGGCAACGACAATGCCGACATGGATATCCAGCCCACTTGGAAGCTCACCAGCGGCCATCTCGGCTCGGTCTACTCTGGCGGCAACTTTGGGCGCATGACCCACTTTGAGTATCTCTACGATGCTGCCGACGTCGAGAAGGAGAATCCCATTGGTGCCAAGGGCCTAAGTCTGGTGATCGACAGCAAGGACATTCACGCCGACGCCGTGTTTGGTGGCGGCCGTGTGGGCGACATCGAGCCAGCCATTCCCGAAGGCGAGGATCCTCTGTCGGCTTCCTCGCAGGTGGGCTCCGACTTCTATGGCGCCACCCTCGAGATTCATGAGGGCGTGATTGACCATGTGTATGGCGGCAACGACGTGAGCGGCAACGTGGAGTATGGCTCGCGAGTGAAGATTACAGGTGCCATCAGCGGCGACGTCTACTGCGCTGGCAATGGCAACTATCGCTATCAGTACGACCCCTCGCTCTCGCCCACTACCAATAAGATTGAGGAGGTCTACGACACCCAGTATGGTGGTCGCTACTTCATCCTCCCACGCCGCTCCGAGACGGAGTATGGCGGCGAATCCCCCACCGATGAGCAAAAGCTACTGGCCATCAACGCCTACCGTCCCAACGTGGAGCGTGCTTACCTCACCATCGAAGGTAAGGCCGATGAGACCGACCCCACGACCGGCGACGTCATCTCCAACAAGGCCTTTGTATACGGCAACGTATATTGCGGCGGCAACTCCTCGACCATCAACTCCAGTGATGTCGACAGCGAGACCAACGACATACGCTTTGAGATAGGCGACTATGTGGTGCTCAACGGCGTGTTTATGGGCTCCAATGGCGAGAGCCTCGTCGACCCCACGATGATTGAGGTGACGGAGCGCCTCAACGACCTTAATATCGGCACCACCGACGCCACTCTGCTCGATGCCTATATGTTGGCTGTAGATACTTATAGTCTGCCTAAGGATTTCAACCTCAAGACCGACCTCAAGGAGGCCTACATCGGCGACTTCTACGTGGGTGGCAATAGCGGCTCGATGCTCACATCCAAGACTATCAGCCTCACCTTCCCCTACAATCTGGTAATCTACAACCGCATTGTCGGTGGCTCCAACAACGCCAACGTAACGTATAAGGACGCTACTCATATCGGCGGCTTAACCTCCGAGCTAAGCACCGAAAAGGATAGCGAAGGCAATCTGCTCTACTCGGATAAGGTGTTCTTGCAGGTGCGCAGCCAGTTTGAGCCTATGAAGATCCTCTATCCGGTCAATGGCGACTATCGTCAGATAGCCCTTGTGCCCGACCTTATAGTGGAGCAAGACCCCACGGCTACTCATGGCCATACTATCTACTTCTCCGAGGGTAAGTGCTCAGTGTTTGGAGGGTGCTATAACTCAGGTCGCACGGTGGGCAATATCCACATCGACCTCTACTCCGACCTCGTAAAAGAATACTCCGAACAAAACCTCATTGACAACGTCAACGCTCTCAATCGCTACTATGGTTTCAATATCGACCCATCGACCGTAGGCAGCTCCGACTTTATGACCAAGGAGCGTATCATCCGGCATCGACAAACTGCAGCGCCGCTCCTTCGCCTTGATTGGTGGTGGATACGGTGCCGACACCGAGGTGAGAGGCAACATCAAGCTCCACATGCTCCCCGGCCAGCTCCACCCCGACTATTGGACCAAGGACACGGATGGCAACTATGTGAAGCTGAGCGGCGACGAGAGCCCATCGGCGGCTACCGTGTTTGGTGGCTCGCAGCGTGGTCTCGTGGTGGGCAACACCGAGATTGCCGTGCGCGACGGCATGGTGCTTAGCAACCTCTATGGTGGTAGCGAGGCCTCGACGCTCTATGGCTCCACACAGATTATCGTGGGCTGGCCTCAGTATTACGTCTGCCAGAAGAGCGGTCGCTACAAGCTCAATCGCAACGACAAGATAAGCAAGGCGGCTCTCAACCCTGGCATGTCGAGCACCGACAATGTGTCAAAGGCAGCCCTTCTCCAAGAGATATGGTTGCGCGAGGGTGAATATGTGTCGCCCAGCGTCTACCGCACACTCCACGCCACGGATCAGCCCTATATCGAAGGTTTTGGCTCCACGCTTACTCTCGAGGATTGCTTTACGTTTGTCGCCAATGACTATCCCCAGAATTATAAAGAGCATTACAACTCCTCCAACGTCGATTATCACACCATCACCTGGGACGATATCGACATCTATATCGGCAATGGCAAGAGCCGTCGCGACACTCGCGAGGAATATCTGGCCCACGGCAATATTTATGGTGGTGGATTTATCACCTCCAACTCTTCTCAGTCGCTGGCCGGTCAGTTTACGGTGCAGAAATTCCGCAACGGTTATTGGAACGACCCCGCCGACGAAGGCTTTGGTGGCAACTCCTCCATCATCATTTGGGATAATATCGAGAACGCCAACACCGCCTATGATATAGGCGGCAAGGGCGCAAGCGGTGCCACTATCAAGGACCATATCACCATCGGCACGGGCCACTATGTGGAGGCTAAGGTCTACGCTGGTATGGACGTGATAGGCAAGTATCGGTTTGTCAAGAACGCCAACGGCAAGTATGACGACCCCGAAGGCTCAGGCGATAAGGGCAACTATGTCCATCAGCCCTCCTACGTGCTTCAGGCTTCCGACCTGGCTGAGGGTGGCGACTATTACGGCGTGAAGTTTTATGAGATAGAGAGCGATGGCGGTATCTACGGCGGTGGTCGTAAGGTCTACGTTGAGGGCTTCCGCAGTTGCGACCTCGCTTATTACGGTTATGCCGACTACACTCCCCAGTACCCCAAGCTCCTCAATTCGGCTCAGCGACTCAACCTCTTCTCCATCACCGACTGCTGCCTCTTCTTTGAGGGGGCCAACGACTTTGCCACCAATAGCCTCGACGCTACCAACTACTCCTTGACGCGTATCGGTGAACTGCAGATGAACTCCTCGATACCAGCTACGGAGGAACTCGACCCCGGTACGCGCGAGAACTCGGGGATGTACAACACCATCCACAACCTGCCTCGCAAGCGCAACTATATCGCTTTCTTCCACGATGTGCTCTACGTGGCTGGCATCACCTCCAATCAGCTCTTCACCGACCGTTTCCGTGGCGCCAACGGCCAGTTTAACTACACTGAGGACTATGCCATTGATGCCGATGACAACAAGGTCAATCAAAAGAGCAATGTGCCAGCAGGAGCCGATTACAAGACTCCTGCTGAGGAGTTTGGCGAGAAGTATTCGTATAAGCAGTATAAGACCAATCGCATCAACAACTACTATGCCAACCGCAACTTGCCAGTAAAGCGCGGCGATGTCAACTACAATAGCGAAACATCGGACGAGCTTATCGCTAATAATACTATCAGGACGCTCACCTCGCTGGAGTTTGACCAGCGCAACATCGGCACGGCGGCCAACATGATTGGTATCAACAACGGCTATACCCTCAAGATTCAAGGCGAGGGTGTGATGCCTGACGAAACTGATGCTACGATCTATTACGGCCCTGTCAACGGCGTGTTTGAGATTAAGCTAATGACGCTGGCCAAGGACGAGGGTGGCGGTTATATCTACGCTCTCAACCAGCACGACGACCCCAACCACTTCCTCGAGACCACCGGCAACTTCGTATTCCCGGGCGCTGCCTACAAGGTGAACAGCGACGGCACCAGCGACTACAACTATGTTTACGACGACTGCTTCCCCATGGGCTCAGGATGGGATTCCTACTATGGATGGCCAGCATCGCCAGCCGACTATAAGACATCCACCATGCCAGGCTCAAGGGCCTCTACTGTCACCGTTGACGAGGACCATGGCGATTGCAACGCCTTGGAGGATGTCCACTATTGGTATGTGAGTGGCACCAACTATTATTACAACGTCACTCTCACAGGCTACACCTTCAACGACAAGAGCAAGTTTACGCTCAACAACAACGACTATCTTATCTATCTCTATGGGGTAGGGGATGGCTCGGAGATAACGCTCGACACCGTCACATGGGAGCCTATTGCGACTACTTCCACTTATTCTTCAGACCTCCAGAATATCACCGATAAGGACACAGATGGTAATTATGTCAAGGACTACAAGATCTATATCACAGTGGATGGCGATCCATCAACGGCCCATGATGTAACGTCTACTCAATCAGCCACTGGTTATGCCGTGATGCTCCCGCGCGCCGACCGCACACGCTCGGGCGCTGGCACTACCGCCGACCCCTATGTCTATACTACGGCTGATGCGTTGGCAAAAAGCATCGGTGAGATAAACAATTATAAGGAGAAGGATAAAGAAGGAAATCTTATCAACAAGCCGCTACTGGGCATCTCGCTCTTCGACAACATCGACAACTCCACCTCGACCTACTATAAGGCTCACCTTGAGCAAGACGAGAAGGTGCGTATAGTGCTCACCACTCTGCAGACCAGCGATGACGGCACGGTGACTCCGTTTACCTACACCATCAATCTCACCATCCAATATCTCCTCGGCCCTGTTATCACTGGCAATCCTGTGATAGAGAATGATGCTCTCCCCGGCGAGTATATCTTCGCCAACGACTTTGGTGTGGATGTCGAGCTCGACGATGCTAATATGGCCGTCACGGGGCGCAACTGGTATATACAAGATCCTACTGGAGCAACTAAGGTGAATGTCACCGACCAAACCTTTGGCGGCTCCAATGGTCAGGTGCATATCCCGGCTTACCTCTATCGCGATGGTTGGAATCTCATCTACGAGGTGGTGACCAATAGTGGCCCGATACCTCTCTACACGGTGGCTCCAACTGAGGATTCGCCAGAGCGTCAGCAACTCACGGTCCACAACTATCACCGTATGCTCCCCTCCATCAACGAGACTAATCGTCTATCCACGATGGAGACCATTCCTCTTACTGCTGGCTCGCGCATCTATATCGAGGATGAGGATGACCTCGCCTACTTCTTTGAGTGGCTGGAGGCTGCTCAGTCGGCTCCTACCACTAAGACTGAGAATGGCCTTGAGATCAATCCTCAGTATGGCGAAGGGTTGACGTTCTACTTGATGGACGACCTTAAGATGCCCGAGATAGCCAAGAGCAACACCTCGGCTGTCGAGAATCTCGTGTTCCGCGGCACATTCCATGGCGGTGGCCACTCGATAGATATGGGTGAAAATCTCATGTTCCTCGGCTACAACCAGGGGGCGTTCTACAACACTGGCTTCATCGCCGAAAAGAATGCCGTGGTGTTTGGCTACAACGGCGCTACCGACCATTCTAAGCAGGGCACTATTGAGAGCTGCTTCTTCTACAACTCCACGGATATTTCAAAGGGCGAGTTGATAGGGGAGCGTGGCTATGGGGTGGTCTACAACTCGTTTGTCACCTCCACCACCAAGGGCGAGGTGGATGGCCTGTATGTGGCCACAAAGGATGAGTTTGACTATGGCAAGGTGGCCTACAATCTCAACCACTTCTACCTCAAGAAGCGCTACAACCTGGCCACATCGACCCCAGATGGCAACCTCGTGGCTCCTATCAACGATGATTACCGCGATGGCAGCTATCGCTACGCTCGCGTCTACGATGCCGACTCCTCGCCCTGGAGCCTCCGCACGGCCACCACGCCCAACTATCGCGACCTTCTCAAAAAGCGCAGCTCTATCACCGCCACCGCCTATCCCACAGCGGGTGTCACCGGTGCTGATGCTACGATGCACAACACTCTCGACCCCATCGACGAGCTCCGTGGTCTTGATGAGAATGGCAACAATCTGATTGACGCAGACGGCAAGCAATATTATCTCCCTGTCTACCCGACTGACTATATCTTCTTTGGTCAAGACTTGGCTTATGGCAGCACGGAGGATCCGTGGCCTCACTCAATCTCTGAGACCGAGCGAGTGTATCGTGCTTCGGGTTTCTATGGCTCGGAGGTGGATAAGGGTTTCCATTTCAACCTCGGCGCTGCTGCCGTGGAGCCATCATTGACGGCTATCGACTTCGTTGGCGTGCGCGATGCGGCGTATAGCGAAAGTAAGTATAACAAGGGCGACTATCAGGATGGTTATTCCGTGAGCTACGACGAGCGCACTGACCGCTCTATATGGTATGCTCCGGCGCTCGACCTCCCCGATAAGGAAGATTTAAATCTTGGGTTGACCTCGTTTACTACAGCTACTATCGAAGAGGCTGCTGTCGACCTCGGAGAAAGCCCCGTCACTCGCAATCTGCTTATCTATGCCCCCGAGGCTATGAGTGGCGCGGGCGGACTGTTGCAGGACTGGAAATACGACACCGACAAGGCTGCTACCGACATCTATGGCCATGTGATTGACGCTACGGCCGCAGCTTCTACCACCGATTATCTGCAGTTGGTGGACAAGGAAGATTTCAACTGCCCGATACCCATCACGGTCACCGAGAAGGTGTGGTATAGCCGTATTCCCGAGGTGTTCTCCACGGGTGGAGATGCTTGGGAAGGTCTCTGCTTGCCGTTCACTGTGAAGAGCGTCTATGGCTCCATAGAGAATCCCGAGATGGGCACTATCCACGACCACGGCGAGATGACCCACTTCTATGGCACTCACGCCGGCAAGGATGTCAAGGCTGAGAGCCATGAATACTGGTTGCGTAAGTTTGTGGGTGTGGATGGCGACAAGGCCTACTTCGTGCGTCCTGGCTCGGAGGATGACCTTGGAGGGACCACTTTCAACCATATAGCCAACCTTCAAGAGTCCACGGAGGATATCCACTACTCCAACCTCTATTTCTCGACGCTCTACGGCGACGACTATAATTTCAGCGCCACTCATGATAAGCAGGCTGCGGCCTACACAGCCGAGGGCGTGGATTATGATGATTATCCTTACATCACGGCTACCTATCCTTATATTATTAGTTTCCCAGGCAAGAGGTATTATGAGTTTGACTGCTCGGGCGAGTTCTATGCAGAGAGGTTCAACACGTCGAGTCCTGGGCGTCAGGTGATTACCTACTCGGCGCCGGGGCAGAAGATACTCGTCACGGACCACAATCAGCCCAAGGCGTTTTCTCATGACGCATATAGCCATGTGGGCACGTTTACTCATGCCACGAGCAAGAGTAATGAGGTGGTGATTGACGAGGAGGACAATGCTGGTTCGCTGGTGCGCAAGACCGACTATGTGGTGTATCCCTTCCGCACGTATCTGGCGGTGCCGGTAGCCTCTACTAAGCCGCTCTATATCGCTTCGCGAGGCGTTGATAGCCTTGTTGAGGATGAGGATGGCGATGATGAGGCAGGCGAGTTGCTTCTCACCATGCGGGTTGAGGACAACGAGCTGGTGATTGACAATCAGTATGACTACGACATCACCCTCACCGTCTACGACATCCAGGGCCGTTATGCGCGTCAGGTGCGCGCCCTCCACGAGTCGGAGACTCGTGTCGCCGACCTCCCCGCCGGCTACTACATTGTCAAGACCTTCAAGTTCAGAATCAATTAGCAAACCGGGCCTTAAAAGCTGAAAAGCTAAAAAGGCTAAGAGGCATCGTTGGCCTTAAAAGCTGAAAAGCTAAAAAGGCTAAGAAGCATCGCTGGCCGTAAAAGGCTAAAAGCTAAAAAGGCTAAGAAGCATCCATTGCCGGCCAGGCGGCCAGCAGCCTTGCTTCTTAGCCTTTTTAGCTTTTCAGCTTTTAATCCCCTCGCGAAGCTTCCCCTCGCGAAGCTTCTCCTCGCGGAGCTCTCCCTCGCGCAGCTGCTAGGCGAGGCGGGGGTTGTGGAGGCGGAGGCCGCGGAGGAGGGCGGCGGTGTCCAGGCGGCGCTTGCCGGGGAGCTGGAGCTCCAGCAGCTCCAGATTGCCGTCGCCACACGCCACTATCAACCGCTCGCCGTCAACGCGAGCCGTGCCCGGCTCTCCTATAGGCTCGCCATCCACCACGCGGGTGGCGAAAATCTTCACATCGCCATACGGCCGACCATCGTCGGTGAGCGTGCTCCACGCTGCCGGATAGGGCGACAACCCGCGCACCAGATTATGCACCTCGCGCGCTGTGCGCGACCAATCCACATGGCACGTTTCCTTGAAAATCTTTGGCGCTGGCGTCGGCTCTTCGCCCTGAAGCAACTCATCCTGCGGAGTGGCTGTGAGATTGCCCTCCTCGATGCGTCGCACAGTGTCGAGGGTTAGGCGCGCTCCCAGCTCCATCAGACGGTCATGCACGTCGCCCACATTGTCGGTAGGGTGGATAGGTACCTTCACCTGCTGTATCACGTCGCCCGTGTCTATCTCATGCTTCAAGAAGAAGGTGGTGACCCCCGTCTCCGTGTCGCCATTGATGACGGCCCAGTTGATAGGCGCGGCACCGCGATAGCGCGGCAGCAGCGATGCATGTAGGTTAAACGTGCCCAGCCGAGGCATGGTCCACACCACCTCTGGTAGCATCCTGAAGGCTATCACCACAAAAAGATCGGCATCCAGACTCCGCAACTCCTCCACAAAGGCCGGGTCTTTGAGCTTGACTGGTTGCAAGAGACGCAGGCCATGTGCCTCGGCATACTGCTTGACGGGGGAGTGGAGGAGTTTGTGGCCACGCCCAGCGGGTTTGTCGGGCATGGTCACAACGCCTACTATATCGTAGCCAGCCTCGTGGAGAGCCTGCAAGGATGGGACGGCAAAATCAGGCGTCCCGAGGAAAACTATCTTCATTAAATAGAAACCACTTGATTGATTACTCTTTATTGGTTTGGCGGCTTCGCCGCCTGGGCGGCTGAGGCAGCCGTTAAACATGGGCGCCTGAGGGCAGGCGCACTACATAAGCGGCGGAGGGGCGCCGCACTACATAAGCTGCCGCAGCTGGGGGGAGGTTCTTAGCCTTTTTAGCTTTTAGCCTTTTACGGCCAGCCTTGCTTCTTAGCCTTTTTAGCTTTTCAGCTTTTAAGGCCCTCGCGAAGCTCCTCCGCATCCAGCTGGGCCAGCGCATAGGAGTAAGCTCCAATCGAGATAGCCTTGCTGGCGCCCAGCTTGGAGATAGCCACGCCCACACGCTTCATGGGGTCGTAGGTCACCGTGCGCTCCGACCCATACACCTTGATGGGCCTTGACTCGCCGCGAGCAAAGAGCTCAAACTCTGCCGGATCATCGAGGTCAAACACCTTCATCGGCACGCGGTCAATCACGTCGCCCTTAAGCGAACTGAGTTGCCCGCGCAGCTCGGCCAGCAACGCCGGCATAAAATACTTGCGGCTGCCGGTGATGCCACCGCCTATCACGATGAGGCCATCCACGAGGGCCACAGCCGTGGCCATAGCGTCGCCTGCCGTCTCGCCCAACTCGGCAAACGCGCGGCGCGCTGCCTCTTGGTCGCCAGGCTCGGTTCCCTCGGCTATCTTATAGATGTCGTAGGGTGTGAGGTCGCGATTATTCTCGCCGCTCTGCTCGGCATACACACGCTTGATGGCGCGCACGGCCACACCCTCCTCAGCAAACGCTTCGGGATGTAGCTTGTTGCGCAGACAGAAAGTCTCGACACACGAGTTGTCGCCGCGGTTTAGACGATGGTCGATCACCATACCGATACCAAACCCCGTGCCGAAGGTGTAGCCCAACAGGTTTTTGTAGCGCTTGGCGCTACCAGCCTCTTCGAGGCGCTTGTTGATTTCAGGGAGTATGCCGCCGATGGCTTCGCCGAAGGCAAAGAGGTCGCCATCGTTGTTGATATATACTGGCAAGCCAAACTTCTCTTCGAGGAATGGCCCCAGAGCCACACCATCGCGGAAGGATGGGAAGTTGGGGAGCCAACCACCGATGATGCCATTGGGATAGTCGGCAGGCCCAGGGAAAGCGAAACTAATAGCCACTGGGCGCTCGGGGAGGAGCGACAACACCTGCTCAAAACCATCCACCAGGGTGGAGAGGCATAGGTCGAGGTCGTGGGCATTGGAGGGCATCGAGATAGGATCGATGATAAACTTGTTGCCTTTCATGGCTCCAAACACGAAGTTGGTACCACCGGCGTCGAGGGTGACCACTATACGGTCGTCGTGATAATACATAGGCGCGTTAGAGATGGGGTAAGAGATTGTGGGGAGAAAAAGATTTTTTGAGTAAAGAGAGAGGATTCTGTGTTATTACTCTGCAAAGTTAGTGGAATGATTTCGATAATTAAAAAAAATTTCCGTACTTTGCATAATTGTTTGCTTTTTCGTATTGCATGACTGGATCACAGAAATTCCGATTGGCGTGTATCGCCCTCTTGTGGTTGGCGCTCTGCTACCTGTTGCTGACCACTCGACCCCTCACGCTTTGGCTCCTATTCGTCATAGTAGCCTCCGGCATCATCGTGTTTGTACCGTTATATAAGAAGTATGCAAAAAATCGAAGTACCCATTGATGATAGCGTAAAGCCTCTCGACGAGACTAAGTATCCTCTCCTGAGCGCCATCCATTCTCCAGCCGACCTGCGCGCGCTGGAGCCTGGACAGCTGCCTCAGGTGTGTCAAGATATACGCCATTTCCTTATAGACTCTCTATCCCAACACCCTGGCCACTTCGCTTCGAGCATGGGAGCCGTGGAGCTCACAGTGGCCCTCCACTATGTATTCAACACTCCCTACGACCGCATCGTATGGGACGTGGGCCATCAAGCCTATGGCCACAAGCTGCTGACGGGTCGCGCCGAGCGTTTCCACACCAACCGCCGCCTCGGCGGCATTAGCGGTTTTCCCAACCCCGACGAGAGCGAATACGACACCTTCACCGCTGGCCACGCCTCTAACTCCATCTCGGCAGCCCTTGGCATGTCGGTGGCTGCCGCTCTCAAGAAAGACGAACCGCGACGCAACGTAGTGGCCGTCATCGGCGATGCCTCTATTAGTGGTGGACTGGCCTTTGAAGGACTCAACAATGCGGCCAACTCCAAAAACAACCTGCTCATCATCCTCAATGACAACGACATGTCGATTGACCGCAACGTAGGTTCGCTCAACAGCTATATGGCCCATCTCACCACCTCGCCAAGCTACAACGCCCTTCGCTACAAGGTTTACAAGGGCCTGAAGAGTCTCCACTTGGTCAACGAGAAGAACAAAGGAGCCATCCTGCGCTTCAACAATAGCCTCAAGAGCCTTATCACCAAGGAGCAAAACATCTTTGAAGGCCTCAACATACGCTATTTCGGACCCTTTGACGGCCACGACCTGCCGCGCATCATCCGTGTGTTCAACGATATCAAGGATATGGAGGGCCCGCGCATCCTCCATCTGCGCACAGTGAAGGGCAAGGGTTATGAGGCCGCAGAGAAAAATCCTGCTCAATGGCATGCCCCCGGAAAGTTTGACCCCGCGAGCGGCAAGATGAAGGGCGAGAGCGGTCCCCGACAGGGTGTGAAGTATCAAGATGTGTTTGGCTCGACGCTCGTGGAGCTGGCTGCCAAAAACGACCGTATAGTGGGCATCACAGCTGCCATGCTCTCAGGCACGTCGATGCAGAAACTCTATGAGGTGTTTCCCAAGCGCACCTTCGACGTGGGCATCTCCGAGGGCCATGCCGTCACCTTCGCTGGTGGTCTCGCCAAAGAGGGGATGATGCCCTTTGTGGCCATCTACTCCTCCTTCCTTCAGCGCGCCTACGACCATATTATCCACGATGTGGCCATACAAGGGCTGCCTGTCACCTTCTGTATCGACCGCGCCGGGCTGGTAGGGGAGGATGGTGTGACCCATCATGGCGTGTTTGACGTCAGCTATCTGCGCAACATCCCTGGAATGCTCGTAGCAGCCCCGCGTAGCCCTGAGCGCCTGCGCCAACTCCTCTACACGGCTCAAAGCCCTGAGCGCCGCGAGCAGCATCCTGGCCCTATGGCCATTCGCTATCCTCGCGGTCGCGGCCCCGAACAGGGTCTCGACAAGCCTTTTGAGATAGTAAAGCTCGGCAAGGGCGAGCGACTGGCCTCTGGCACCGATGCCATAATCCTGTCGCTGGGTCCGATAGCCGATGAAGTGACCAAGGCTTTGGAGCTACTGAAGAGCCAAGGCATCTCGGCCTCCCATTACGATATGGGTTTCCTCAATCCTCTCGACGATGAGATAATGCAGGAGGTTGTAGCCGCTGGTCGGCCTATCGTCACCGTGGAGGATGGCATGGTTACAGGCGGTATGGGTAGCGCCGTCATCGAATGGCTTAGCGCCCACGATAGTTCGCTGCCGGTGGCGCGTCTCGGTGTCCCCGACAATTTTGTGCCACAAGGCAAGGTGGATGAGCTCTATCGCCTCTGCGGGATGGACGCTGAAGCCATCGCCGAGGCCGTCAAGCATGCTGTTGACCCCGCCAAAAAGTAGACGCTGATGAAGATAGTGATAGCTGGCGCTGGCGAAGTGGGCCTTCATCTGGCCAAACTCCTCTCACGCGAGGAGCAAGACATCACGCTCATCGACAGCAATGGCACCACCTTGGCCTCGCTCGATGCCAACTACAACCTTATGACGCTCCAAGGCGCTCCTACCTCCTTTCGTGTGCAGCGCGAGGCGGGTGTGGGAGACTGCGACTTGTTTATAGCCGTCACTCCCTACGAGACGCGCAACGTCGTGGCTTGCTCGATGGCCAAGAGTCTCGGTGCCAAGCGCACTGTGGCTCGCATCGACAATTACGAGTTTACCGAGGAGCAAAATCGCCCTTACTTTAAGCATCTCGGTGTCAACCAGCTGGTGTATCCTGAATATCTCGCTGCCAAGGAGATAGCACAGGCGCTGGAACGCACGTGGGTGCGCACGTGGTTTGAGATCCACGATGGCGAACTGCTGGTGGTGGGTGTCAAGATACGCGAGGGGGCTCGTCTCTGCGGTATGCAGCTCAAGGAACTGGCCATGCAGCAACACTTCTTTCACGTGGCAGCCATCAAGCGCAATCACGAGACTATAATACCGCGTGGCGACGACATCATTCATCCAGCCGACATTCTCTACTTTACCACTACTCGCGACCATATCAACGACATACGCGACATCTGCGGTAAGCGCCAAGAGAATATCCGCAATGTACTCATCATGGGCGGCAGTCGCATTGCTGTGCGTCTGGTGGCTCTCGTGGGCGATCGCTATCGCTTTAAGATACTGGAGATCAATCGCGACCGCTGCCTCAAGCTTGTGGAGCGATGCCCCGGGGCACGTATAGTCCACGCCGATGCCCGCGATGCCGACACGCTCATCGAGGAGGGCATAGAGGATATGGATGCCTTTGTGGCACTGACCGATAGCAGCGAGACCAACATCCTGTCGTCGCTCTCAGCAAAGGAGTATGGCGTGCATAAGACGATAGCCGAGGTGGAGGAGGTGCAGTTTATCTCTCAGGCTGAGAATCTCAATATCGGTACCATTATCAACAAGAAACTACTGGCTTCGAGCTCTATATTTCAGATGTTGCTGAGCAGCGACACCCAGAGTTCCAAGTTTATGGCTCTGGCCGATGCCGATGTGGCGGAGCTTGAGGTAATGCCCGGAGCCAAGGTGACTCGTGCTTTGGTGAAGGATCTTGGGCTGTCGCGCGACATGACTCTTGCCGGTCTTATCCGCGACGGCAAAGGTATGCTCGTGGGAGGTATGACGCAGATACAGGCAGGCGACCATGTGGTGGTGTTCTGTCTGCAGGGGGCCATCCATAAGATAGAGCGGTTGTTTACTTAAGAACCCGTTGAATCCCGTAGGGATTCTTTCAAATAGCACAAGATGACACAGAAGCCATTGAATCCCGTAGGGATTCTTTCAAATAGCCCTAATTGGAACAACCCCTACGGGGTTGGTGGATGGGAACGAACGTCCAATGCTAATCGGAACAACCCCTACGGGGTTGGTGGATGGGAACGAATGCCCAATGCTAATTGGAACAACCCCTACGGGGTTGGTGGAGGATTGAAGGATGGCTAAGAAGTTGCAGGTAATCAACGTGAAGATGTTGTTGAGGGTCATCGGGTGGCTCTTGATGATTGAGGCATTCTTTATGCTTGTGCCACTCATCACATGCCTCATCTATGGCGAAACCGACTATCTGGGTTTTCTTGTGGCCTTTGGCTTGACGCTCCTCGCCGGCATAGGTCTCACCTTTGGCCTCCACCCGCGCTACACGGATATGGGCAAGCGCGAGGGTTTCTTACTGACGGCGCTGGTGTGGGTGGTCTTCTCGCTCTTCGGGATGGTGCCTTTCTTGCTTGCCTCCTCGCCGATGAGTGTCAGCGATGCCTTTTTTGAGGCGATGTCGGGCTTTACCACCACTGGCGCCACTGTCATGACGTCGATAGAGTCGCTGTCGCATGGGTTGGTGTTGTGGCGCTGCCTGATGCAGTGGTTGGGTGGTATGGGTATCATTCTGTTCACGCTGGCTGTTCTGCCCATGCTCAACCATTCGGGGGGTATGCAGATGTTTAACGCGGAGGTGACGGGCATCACCCACGATAAGATTCGTCCGCGTATCAGTCAGACCGCCAAGGGCCTCTGGGGCGTGTATTTCATTCTGTCGGCACTCCTCTGTCTGCTCCTCTGGGCCGGCCCGATGGACTTCTTTGAGAGCCTCTGCCATGCTTTCTCGAGCATCTCCACAGGCGGCTTCTCTACGCGCGATGAGAGCATCGGAGCCTGGAGCTCTACGTATGTGGATGTGGTTATCACGATATTTATGTTTCTCGGCGGTGTCAACTTCGGCCTTATCTATCGTGCTGGTCGTGGCGACTGGCGCTGCTTCTGGCGCAACGACGTGTTTAAGACCTACGTCAAGATTATCCTCGTGGCCTATGTGCTGTTTGTCATCGCCATCTATCGCCACGGAGCCGTCTATTCGCTCAAGGCGTTGACCATCGACCCTCTGTTTCAGATAGTGTCTACCTTGACGTCGACAGGCTTGACGGTGAGCAACTTTGAGAACTGGGGTATATTCGTTCTGGCGCTGGTGTTTGTGATGATGTTTTTCGGGGCGTGTGCTGGCTCTACGAGTGGTGGAGCGAAGATCGACCGCCTGATATATCTATTAAAGAATACACGCAACGAATTGTATCGCTGCGTGCATCCTAATGCTATCTTGAGTGTGAGGGTCAACGGCAAGGTGGTGCCACCCGACACGGTGTCGAAGGTGATAGCTTTCCTGTGTCTCTACGTGATGATAATCATGGTGGGAGGCATACTGCTGACGGCCGTGGGCATACCGCTGGTGGATAGCTTCTTCTCATCCTTCTCGTGTATAAGCAACACGGGCCTTGGCGCGGGCATCACCGGCTATGGCGAGAGCTACGAGGTGATCCCCGATGTAGGCAAGTGGATTCTCTCGCTGCTGATGCTCGTGGGGCGCCTCGAAGTCTTCACTGTCCTCATCCTCTTCACCCCCGGCTTTTGGCACAAATAAATCCACGGACCCACTCGGCCCTCCCGCCAAAAGGAGGGGCGGTCGGCTACGCCCCGCACCAACCACGTAACAACACGGACTGACACGGACTGACACGGACTGACACGGATTAACACGGATTAACACGGATGACACGGATTAACGCGGATAACGCGGATGACACGGATTAACACAGATTAACACGGATTAATGCAGATGGACATGTATTTACTGGAATTACTGGAAAGGGAAGTATTAGAGAATAAAAGGTTCAAAGAGGAGTGAGGGGGCGCCAAAGTTGATGAGGAGGCCAACTTGGCTGGCGGCGACTTTCATATAATTGAGTATCTGAGCTCTATGAAAAGTTTCTATTGCTTGGGTGGCCTTGCATTCTACGACTATATTGCCATAACACATGAAATCGACAGAGAAGTCATGTTTAAGTTGATAACCTCTGTAAAAGGCTACTAAGCGTTTTTCTCTTCCAAAAGGAATTCCCCTCTGTAAAAATTCAATTTCTAAAGCATCTTGATAGAGTTTCTCAGAGAAACCACACCCTAAAGTGTTGTGCACTTGAAAAACCGCACCTATAATATCATAGCGCTCTTTCTCCTGTAAAAGTTGTTTATCAATTCTAGTAGTGAAAGAAGTTTTAAGTTTATTACTTTACAAAAATAAATAAAAATCTCCTACCTTTCTCTATCTTCTCCATATTTTTCCCCATATTCCTTTCCGCGTAATCTATACTCCCTCATCCGTGTCCATCCGTGCAATCCGTCTGCATCCGAGCAATCCGTGTCCATCCGTGCAATCCGTCTGCATCCGAGCAATCCGTGTCCATCCGAGCACTCCGTGTGCATCCGAGTCATCCGAGTTCATCCGAGTCATCCGAGTTCATCCGAGTCATCCGTGTGCATCCGTGGATAAGGAGGGGGCCCCCCATTGCCTGGTATCTTTGGATTTGCAGGCGAATGGGGGATCCGGGGTTAGTGCTTGAGTTCTACTTTGTGGGTTGGGGGCAGGGTGGCGTTTCGGTGGTCTACGGCGTCGATCACCTCGTGGGCCAAGTGGCGGAATGCCTCTCCCGTGATAGTGTCCTTGAGGGCTATCGGCTCTCCGCTATCACCTCCTTCGCAGATGCTACCCACCATCGGTACTTGTGCCAGCAGCCTTACTCCCAGCTTTTTAGCCAGCTCAGCCGCGCCGTCGCGACCAAAGATATAGTATCGTTCATCGGGGTGCTTTTCCGGGGTAAACCACGCCATATTTTCTACAATTCCCAGTATAGGCACGTTGACCTTATCCCCAACAAACATGGCTATCCCTTTGCGAGCATCAGCCAAAGCTACCTGCTGAGGCGTGCTGACGATGATTACGCCTGTCATGGCCAGTGTCTGTACGAGCGTCAAGTGGATATCGCTCGTGCCGGGAGGCATGTCGATGAGGAAGTAGTCGAGTTCGCCCCAGTCCGCCTCCTCTATCAGTTGCTTTAGGGCATTGGAGGCCATCGAACCGCGCCACACCACGGCGCTCTCTTTATCTACCAGGAAACCTATCGACAGCACCTTCACTCCATAGCGCTCAAGGGGGATGATAAGATTGCGCCCATCCACCTCGTGCATATAGAGAGGCTCATCCTCCACGCCAAACATCTTGGGCACCGATGGCCCGAAGATATCAGCATCGAGAAGGCCCACCTTGTAGCCCTCGGCAGCAAGCGCCACTGCCAGATTGCTTGCCACAGTGCTCTTGCCCACACCGCCTTTACCCGAAGCGATGCCAATAATATTTTTTACGCCGGGCAGTGGATTGATGGGCTTAGGAGCTGGCGCGGGAGCCGTCTTGTCGGCGATGGTCACCTTCACGTCCTCACTGATATACGTGTGGATAGCTGTCTCGGCAGCCTTGGTCACCGACTTCATAAACGGGTCGGTAGCCTTGGGGAAGATGAGCGAGAAACTCACCGACATGCCGTCGATGCGTATGTCGTCTTCCACCATGCCCAGTTCCACGATGTTCTGGCCGTTGCCCGGATAGCGCACGTGGCTCAGGGCCTCTAAGATGAGTTTTGGATATAGAGTCATAGCCTCTTTGTCAGATTTATTTCTTACTTTTGTAGATTAAAATTCGCTCAGCAAAGTTATATAATTGTATGGGAAAAAACAAATTGAAGAAGTTTCGCGAGATGGAAACCATCGACTGCGTGATGCAAGTGCCCTTTGGCGTATTGGATGCCCAGGGCTTCCCCTTGCGTGGCCACTGGCATGAAGATTACTTCCACAATGACAATCCTATCATAATAGAGCTGGGGTGTGGAAAAGGAGAATACACCGTGGGGATGGCTCGCCTGCGACCCGACTGCAACTATATTGGTATCGACATCAAGGGGGCACGAATGTGGACAGGCGCTTGTCAAGCTCGCGACGAAGGCCTTACGAATGTGGCCTTTCTACGCACCAACATCGAACTGCTCCCTGCCTTCTTCGCTCCGGGAGAGGTGGCTGAGATATGGATTACGTTTCCCGACCCTCAGATGAAGAAGGTGCGCAAGCGCTTGACCTCCACGCGCTTTATGGAGCTTTATCGGCAGGTGATGAGGGATAGGGGTGTGGTGCATCTCAAGACCGACTCCCCATTCCTTTACACTTATACACGCGCTATGACCTCGCTCAATGGCTTGGAGATGGAGGCCGACACCGACAATCTCTATGAGAGCCAATATCTTGACGATGTGCTAAGCATCCGCACGTATTATGAACAGCAATGGCTGTCGCGCGGACTGCCTACAAAATATCTGGCATGGCATCTGCCTGGCGATGGCGAGTTGGAGGAGCCACAAGAGGATATTCCCTACGACACTTATCGCAGCTTCTCGCGTGGCTACTTGGAAACGCACCCTACGGGCGCGGCTTCTCTAAATGCGGCGAGCGAGTCGGGGAGCGAGGAATAGAGCTGCTCAATCAGTGGTGCGAGAGCGCGAGAGGCGCTGTCGGTCTTAAGAGCATTGCCCACAACGGCAGGCGGCGCCGACATCACGAGCAGACGCGCTTGCTGACGAGGCTCCGAGGCATTATAAATAGAATCGATAGCTGCACTAAACTGCGTAGTCTCCTGTGGCGTATAGATACGCTTCAGGCGCTGAGCCACGCTGCGACCATAAGAAGCCTTGCTGACTGGAGCCTCAAGCATCCATTGCGATAGAGCCAAGGCTGCTCCTTGAGGCTTCATCTTCATGGCCAGGTGGTAGGCGGTAGAGTCGGGAGGGAGAGCGTCGTTGATGACTTGGGGGGCAGCTCCTTGAGCGGAGCAACTGGTGGCAACAAGGACCAGGGTCAGCAGGAGTATGTGCAGTAAACGGGGCATGTGAGGTAGTGCTTAAGGTGATGGATTAAAGCGACGATTCGAGAGCGTCCTTGAGTAGGCCCTTGAAGGCCCGGCTATAATGGGCGCGAGCGTGCATAGCCTCTACGGCATGGGTCAAGCGCGGGAGCGCAAGGTCGAGTATGCCATTGCGGTCGGCCAGCACTAAGGTCTCTGTGAGGAGTTTGGCCATATTGCGTTGGGTCACGTCGAGGAGCCAATTGTCGTCGCCCACGGCGCAGGCTGTCTCCACGGCAAAGGCCATGATATCTACCACGGGTTCGGGGCCTGGGTCGAGCGATGAGATGTCGCGTATGTATTGGCGTATCTTGGTGACGCGCGGACGCGGAAAGCGTTTTCGACGGTTAAACTCCTTGATAATCAGCGTGCGCGAACGCTCAAGGCGCTGGTCTATATCGGGCTGAAGAAAAAATTCGAGGTATTCTTTGGCCTCAGGTCGAGCCGTATAAAGACTCATGACCAGGTCAATCACCTGGTCATGGGTCATTTGTATCATAAGTTTCTTAAGAGCTGTCTTCGACATCAGAGATAGGGATTATAGACTCTCTCTTGGCCTATCGTTGTGGCAGGGCCATGACCGGGATAGACTACAGTCTCTGGCGGCAAGGGCAGCAGATTATCTCGGATGGACCGGATGAGCGTGGCATAGTCACCCCCCATCAGGTCGGTGCGGCCTATGCTACCTTGGAAGAGAGCATCACCGGTTATCACCCAGTGGTCCTCGGGGCAGTATATAGCTATCGAACCCGGGGAATGGCCAGGCACTTCGAGTATCTTCAGCGTTTCCTTGCCCAGCATCAGGGTATCTCCAGCCTTAAGCTCGTGGGAGATGATGACATCCTCGGGAAACTCTCCGCGCAAGTGGAATAATCGCGCTTGCTCACCGACACCATGACCCAGAGGCGCCTCAGCTATGTTGGCCGAGGTCTTCACGCCATACTTGTCCTCCACATAGGGATTTGCCATCACATGGTCGATGTGGAGATGGGTATTGATGAGGTATTTCACCTTGAGATGATGGTCGAGGATAAAGGTGTCGAGCTGTCGGCGCTCTACCTCGTTGCGCATACCAGGGTCGATAATGGCCGTCTCACGGCTCTCAGGGTCCCACACCACGTAGGTGTTGACGCCGAAGAAGTTAAACTCAAACTGCTTGATTTGCATGATAGAGAGACTGAATTACAGATTATATAAGTAGAGAATGGTGAGAGGTCACATATCTACGTAGACGAGGCTCTTGGTGGCGAAGTAGGGCTCGCTGAAGTAGTCGGTGAGTGGCACCTCGATGATGGGGCGCTTCACCTCGGCCAGTTCGCTCTGAAGCTCGCCTCCCTTCAAGCAAAGCAACCCATTGGGGAGCTTGTTGCCAGGCTCTCGATGGGTTGCAATGTTCTTCTTGATAAGGGATACGAGTTGGTCAAGGCGCATCACGGCGCGACTCACTACGTAGCTGAATCGCTCATGACACTCACCACTGTCACCATGCTGAAAGGTGACGTTGGTGAGGCCTATCTGCTGGGCAATGTCGGAGGCTACGCGTAACTTCTTGCCTATGCGATCGATGAGATGGAAGTGGCAGTCGGGCCACATGATGGCCAAGGGAATGCCGGGGAAGCCCCCGCCAGTCCCAAGGTCAAGCAGACGAGTACCTGCCGCCGGGGTGAGAAATTTCGCTATTGCCAGCGAGTGGAGCACGTGGTGGACGTAAAGATTCTGTATGTCGCGGCGCGACACCACATTGATCTTCTCATTCCACTCCGTGTAGAGCGGACCAAGCATCGCCAACTGGCGCTGCTGGTCCTCGCTAAGTTGCGGGAAATATCTCAGTATCTCATCCATCAGAATTAATTTACAGATTAACGATTATTATTTCTATCAATCTACCCCGTAGGGGTTGTTCCAATTAGCATTGGACATTCGTCCCCGGGCTCCAACCCCATAGGGGTTGTTCCAATTAGGACTATTTGGAAGAATCCCTACGGGATTCAATGGCTTCTGTGTCATCTTGTGCTATTTGAAAGAATCCCTACGGGATTCAACGGTATTTGTGCCATTTCTCCAACCCCTTAGGGGTTGGTCCACATAGCATTGTCCTTATTCTTTTATCTGGTGGATGGTGTCGATGAGCTGTTCGCCGAGACCGATGGTGTAGCCCTGGGAGAGGAATACCACGCGGTTGAAGGTGTCGGCGATGACAAACACTGGGCGGTCGGCCGATGGGAGGTTGAGAGCCTCAGTGAGCGCAGCAGCTATGGCGCCATCCTTGTCGATACCATAATGTACGTTGTCGGGGAGGGCAGGTAGCTGTGAAGCATCGTAGCGAGCAGCAGCGTCCTCGTCCTTAAATAATAACAACACTGGACGTCCCCATTGGTTGAAGTCGTCGTTGAAAATGGCGATATCGCGCAGGGTGTGGTTGCTTGGCTCGTGGTTGGGAGTGATGAGCCCCAGCACGTAGTAGCCGCGACCAGTGGTGGAGAGGATGCTCTTGTCGGTGCCAGTGGCCAGGTCGTGATAGATGGTCTCTGCGTCGAGGTTGCCTATCACCTGCACACCCTTCTCGTCTTGACGGATTGTCAAGGGGAGTTCAACGGTCTTGTCTGGCTCGATGGTGAAGAACTCAGCGCGAGCCAACACACCGCCATTGGCCATACGCTGGCCAGTGACAAGCATATATTCTCCTGCATCGAGTTTTTCGCCGTCCTTGAAGGTGGAGGCCCAGGTGGCTTCCTCAGGATAGTTGAGCAGCATGGGCTCGCCATCCACTATCTTAGAGATGGTAAACTGCGAGTAGTATTTGGGGTCTTCGAGGCGACCTACACGGGTGAAGTCGAGTTTGAGGGTGCCCTGAGGAGCCGAAGCCACCTCGTTGGGGGTCTCAAACTGAGCGTCAACCCACTGGCCTTGGTCATTGGCCCACTGTGTCTTGCCGGTAATGGGATCGATGCGAGCAGGAATGCCCATTGAGCGGGCGGAGGCTACGAAGAAGATGTTGCGCGAAGGTTCGTTGGTGACACGGCTCTCCCATACTGCCTGGGGACTCATGCGCACACGCACTGGCAACCAAGGTTCGCAGAGGGCGATGCTGTCGGCCACCCATTCTACCCACTTCTGAGGGTCCTGACGATAGGCCTCGCGCTGCTCGGGAGCTATCTGGCGCATGAAGTAGGAGCGATAGGTGGTGAGAGCCTCGTTGGCTACGCGTGGATTGAGGATGTATTCATCGGTGAGCGAGCCAGGGATAGCCATGGCGAGCATGTGGTCTTGAAGCACGTTGAGAGGCACGTCGCTACGGTCTTTCTGAGAGATGCCCTCGAGCAGACGCATGCCGCGCTCACGGTCGATGGGCTTCAGTTCGCGCATAAATTCGTTGATCACCTGGTGATTGGCGCGTGCATCGGTCATGATGGCCAGATAGCGGTCTTCGTCAACGCCAAGAATACCTGCCCAACGCTTGGTCTGCTCTGGGGTGAGGAAGGAGGCTGTATAGAGCCCACGGATAGAGTCTTCCTGTATCTTGCGGAGGTCGCAGAGGGCAGCGGCGCGAGGCTCTACCACAACGGCGTTGGCCGATGGCGGAGGAGGCACAATGTCCCATTCAAGAGCCATTTGAGGCTCGGTATACTCCAGAGTGACTGTCACTTCCTGGTCCTTGCCAACAGAAGCTTTCGTGGCGCCAAATTCCTTGCCATCCGTTGCCCAGATGAGGAGGTCGCCAAGGCCCGTGACGAGCGACGAACGCCCTTGAGCGTCGGCTTCTTTGGTGACAATGGGATAGAACTCAGCGTAGTTGTAGAGACGGTAGCTTACCTGAGCGTCGGCTACAGGCTGCCCAGCCTTGTCCACTACTACCACGTGGATGGTATCGGTAGGGGCATAGTTTTCGGTGACGTTGATGTCGGTGTAGCCCTTGAGCCGCTGAAGCACCTCTTCGGGACCGTCGTAGTTGCCAAACGTGCGGGCATTCATCAGCATACCGCGCGAGGCAGGAGCGTTAAACCATCCGAGGTTGAGCACAGCCTCTGGCTCGCAGGCGCCGAGGAAGTACCATTTGCCGTCGGCCCAGGCTTCAACCCAGGCGTGGTTGTCGTCGGTGTGGGCCCAGCGGGGAGTGTAGATCTGGCGTGCGGGGATGCCAAGAGCGCGCAGGGCTGCCACGGTAAAGGTCGACTCCTCGCCGCAGCGGCCAATAGCTGTATAGACGGTGGCCAGAGGGGAGTGGGTGCGGCCATCGGAGGGCTGATAGGTAGCCTTCTCGTGACACCAGTGGTTGACTTCGAGGATAGCCTCTTCCATCGACATGCCTTTCACACGATCCTTAAGCTCGTCGTAGAAGAGAGCACGGTGGCCGTCGAGAGCCTCGTCGTTGATGCGGATAGGCAATACGAAGTGGCGCCATTCACGCATTGGGACTGTCTGTCCCCAAGGCATCTCGGCGCGAGCCTTCAGCGAGGCGTTGACATTCTCCAGGAAGAAGTCGGCGCTATTGTCGGCAATGTCCGGGAGGGGCATATAAGCGTAGAGCACCTCCAGCGCTTCGCGTTGCTCGGGGGTGAGCTCGCGGTCAAAGACGGTGAAGTAGGCGGGATTGTTTACCTCCTTCACTCTCTGCTGGAAGTCTTCTTGTATTGTTGGGGTGAGAATTTGAGCAGAAGCAACGAGGCCTCCCCAGAGGGCCATGGCTGCCAAAAGGGTTTTCTTCATATTAGAGGGGGTTATTCTTTGGCCTTTTTTCTCCTTTGGCTCTTTGGAGAGTTACCAAAGGGCCAAAGGGAGTAAAGGATGAATAGTTAATGGATGAGGGTTATTGGTCGCTGGCTACGATGGCTGACACCAGCGCGGGAGAGGTCACCTTGCGGGCATATTCGTCGGTGCCGGGAGTGCCCATCGACACTCCTTCATGGCGATAGCGCATGGGGCTGCCGATAGTGTGGCGTGCCGAGGCATGTAGTTCCTTGACACCAGCACTTTCGGCTATCTTGCGGGCATTGTCGGGACTGACTCCACCGCCAGCGAGGATAGTCAAGCGGCCATCGGCCTTCTCTACGAGGCTGCGTAGCATGTCTACGCCCTCCAGGGCTGAAGCTGCGCAGCCTGAGGTCAGGATGCGGTTGCAGCCAAGGGCTATCACATCCTCGAGAGCCTCCAGAGGGGCGCGGCAGAGGTCGAAGGCGCGATGAAAGGTGATGTTAACATCCTTTCCAGCGGCTTCCACCATGCGGCGACAGGCCTCGCGATCGACGTTGCCGTCGGGGTCAAGAGCGCCTATCACCACGCCATGCACACCAGCCTTTACGGCTTCGCGGATGTCGTCGACCATGCAGTCTACCTCCTCGGTGGTGTAGAGGAAGTCGCCCCCGCGAGGGCGTATCAAGACGTGGACCTTGATGCCAGGCACCTTCAAGGCTTGGCGGATGAGGCCAATGGAGGGAGTGACGCCCCCCTCGGCCAGTCCGCTACAAAGCTCTACGCGGGCAGCGCCGCCCTCAGCAGCAGCCTTTACGCTGTCGATATCGCCAGCACATACTTCGAGTATCATAACTCTTGACTTTTGACTTTTGACTTTTGACTTTTGACTTTTGACTTTTGACTTAATATTTATTTCTCGCTGGTCTCGAGGACGATAACGTAGTCGATAGTCTCAGGGTCGAGCTCGGGAATCTGGATGGTGACGCCCTGCTTGTCCTTATGCTTTACGAAGTCGACTTTCTCACCGCCAACATAGGTGGAGGCTTTCTTCACCTTCTTGGGGGTGGGAACATAGATTTCGCTCACCGAGGGGTCGAGTACATGGACATAGAGGGTGTCGCCACGGCGGGTGGAGGTGCCCCAATCCTGAGCCTCAAAATCGCCAGCGGTGGTGGCATAGTAGGTGTCGCCATACTGACGCATCCACTCGCCGATGCCTTGCAGACGGTCGAGAGCCGTTGCGGGCAGTTCGCCATTGGGTTGCGGGCCAATGTTGAGCAGCAGGTTGGCGCCCATGCCAGCGGCTTTCACGAGGTAGTGAACAAGCTCTTTTACGCTCTTATAGTCTTGGTCTTTGATCTTGTAGCCCCACATGCCGTTCATGGTGTTGCAGGTCTCGAGGGGTAGATGGGAGATATCTTGTCCGGAGAGGCCAGCGGTGTTTTCGCCGGGGAGGTCGCGCTCAAAGATTTGGATGTCCTCGCCGGGATAAGGCACCTGATGGTGGTTGTTGCCTATCAGGCAGGAGGGCTGGAGAGAGTGGATGAGGGCATACTGCTCGGGGAGCTGCCAGTCAAAGGGAGTGGCGTCTTCGTCGTGGTCCCACCAACCGTCAAACCATATAGCGCCGATGGGGCCATAGTTGGTCAGCAGCTCGGTGAGCTGGGCGTTCATGAAGTCGTAGTAGTGGGGCCAGTCGCGCTTCGACTCGTCGCGGCCGGTCTTGAGGCCGGTGCGTCCCGAGGGATAGTCTTCGCGGGTCCAGTCGATGTGGGAGTAGTAGAGGTGGAGCTTGATGCCATGGCGCTGGCAGGCTTCTGCGAGGTCCTTCAGCACATCGTGGCCATAGGGAGTGGCATCAACGATGTTGTAGGGGCTCTGCTCGGTGTCAAACATCGAGAATCCGTCGTGGTGGCGTGTGGTGAAGGTGATATACTTTGCGCCAGCGTCTTTGATGGCTTTTACCCATTGGTCGGCGTCGAAGTCGGCAGGATAGAAGGCGCGAGCGCTCTTGGCGTATTCTTCGGCGTTGACGTCGTTGTTGAGATACCATTCGCCCTGAGCAAACATGCTGTAGAGGCCCCAGTGGAGGAAGATGCCAAAGCGGTTGTCGGCAAACTGTTGCTGAGCCTCGATAATCTCTGGCGAGGGGGTGTAGGTGGCGTTACGGCTCGGGTCGGCGTTTTGAGCTCCAAGGCTCGCCGCAAGGAGAGTGCTGCCTGAGAGCAGCAGAGTGAGTCTTTTCATTAAATTAGGAGTTTTATTTTGAGGTTAGTATTTAATCGCTTAATCGCTTAATCGCTTAATCGGGAAGGGGGTGGTATGAGGGATAAGGTGGTGATAGAAAAGGGGCTCGTGGTCAAGGCTCGTCGGCGAGGATTGACGTTGAGCCCCTTGTATGGTGAGGGATATTGTTGTTGATTAGAAGGGGAGGTCGTCGTTGGCGTTGGGCGCGGGTGCGCTATATGCTGGTGGGGGAGGGGGGGGCATGCCAG
>JAJBVL010000071.1 GCA_020859845.1 Bacteroidales bacterium | reverse complement strand
GTAGAGTCTCCTCAACTTCTATTGTGGGAAAATTTCTCCGGACAGTAGTGATTCTATTTTCCAAATGCAAGCATTTTTCAGATATTTTTTTGAAAAATATGCATTTTTGCCATCAGTGTATTAAATTAAATACATTAATGTCACTTTTAGTGGTCATTTGCGTGTCAACCTTTCAGCAATAGCCAAGGCCATGCGCGGCAATCCCCCCGGCATCTCTTTCTCAGCCTCGATATAATATTCAGGACCGGGGAAGAGCTGGCGCAGCTGCATACAGCGCAGATACTGTTGGCGAGTGATGACGAGCTTGAAGTCGTCAAACAGGCCGTCGGTAATAGCACGCGTGAGATGGCCGTAGATGGTGGTGGATTTTACGCCTTGATGGCCTGCAATCTCCAAGGGAGTGATGCCCAGCCCCACGAAAGCCAACACACGGCTTGTGGCCGAGGCGTCGTCGCTGTCCTTTGGAAGGCCTCTCTGTGCCCTTAGCTCTTGCAGGAAGGCAAAGCCATAACGCACGAGTTTATGATTGCTCATCCCCTCCACTCCATAGAGCTCCTTAATAGCCACTGGCCAACGCTCCACCATCTGCTGGAGAGTGCGGTCAGAAAACACCATGTAATCGGCCAAATGCTCTTTCTTTGCCACCTTGCTGCGAAGCGCCTTGAGCGCAGCGAGAAGACGTTCGGAGGGCGAAGAGGCCACTGGCTCCACAGCCACTCTCTTAGCGCCACGCATAAGATGCTGACGCCTCGGACGAGCCAGCAAGAAAGGCTCTGAAGAGAATAGCACCTGACGGCCATAAGGTGTCACCTTCAAGGCGTTGCCCTCATTGTAAGCCACCTCCACAAGCCCCATTTGGAGCATTTGGGTCAGATAGTCCTTCCAGTCGCCAAACGCCACTTCACGCCCAGCGCCATAAGTCTTAATCAAATGATAGCCACGTGCCGTGAGTTGAGCCCCCGACATCCCTCGGAGCACGTCGATCACCATCTTATGGCCCTCCTTCTCGCCCATTCGTATGATGGCACTCAAGGCCATCTTAATCAGCATGAGCCCATCAAAACGCTCGGGAGGATTGCTACACACGTCGCAGTTGCCACAGTCGTGGTCCATCACCTCGCCAAAATAGCTCAGCAGCATCCTTCGGCGACAGATTTTTGCCTCGGCAAAGTCAATCATCCTCTGGAGCTTCTCGTGGTTGAGCTCGGGCATACCGCTCTCGTCGGCAAAATGGCGCAGCGTCACGAGGTCGGCAAAGTTGTAATTAAGTATGGTCTCGGCCGGGAGGCCATCGCGCCCTGCGCGCCCTATCTCTTGGTAGTAGCTTTCGATATTGGAAGGGAGATTGTTGTGAATCACCCAGCGGATATTACTCTTGTCAATCCCCATACCAAAGGCCACTGTGGCACACATCACCTGCTTCTCGCCGCTCACCCATAGCCGCTGCATCTCGTCGCGCGCCGCTGGAGCCATCCCGGCATGGTAGAGGGCAGCGCGATAACCCAGCGCAGTCAGCGAACGATAGATAGTCTCCACCTCGCGGCGCGTCATGGCATAGACTATACCTGCGTCATGGGGATGTCGCTCTATCATTGCTGCAATCTGCTTAAGGCGCTCCTTGCTGGAGAGGCTTGAACACACCTTAAGGCTCAGATTAGGACGGTCGAAAGAAGTGATAAAGAATCGGGGCGACGACAAGCGGAGCTGCTGCGCGATGTCGTCGCGCGTCAGAGCGTCGGCCGTAGCTGTCAAGGCCATTATCGGCACGCGAGGGAAATGGCTCTTTAGCATCGCCAGCTGGGTATAGGCCGGACGGAAGTCATGGCCCCAGCGCGATATGCAATGGGCTTCGTCAATGGCTATTAAGCTCACCTTAATATCGGTCGACCACCGGGCCACTTCTTGCTGCAGACGCTCCGGAGATATATAAAGGAGTTTTACCTGCCCGGCGAAGAGCCGGTCGGCTATCTGGCGATTAGAGGCTTCGTCCTGACAGCTATGTATGGCAGCCGCTGGTATGCCATTGGCCACCAGCGCCTGCACTTGGTCGTTCATCAAAGCGATAAGAGGCGACACCACGATGCCACACCCCTCCTTCATCAGCGAGGGTATCTGATAGCATAGCGACTTGCCCCCTCCCGTGGGCATCAACACTACGCTGTCGCCACCGCCGAGGGTATGAAGAATCACGTCCTCTTGCATAGAGCGAAAGGACGTGAAACCATAAAATCGACGCAACAGCGCCAGAGCCTGAGAGCGTAGGGTGGCTTCTTGAGGAGCCGTTGGCTCAGGCTTCGGATTAGAGTCGGGCATCTATCTGGGCTATCTTCTGGGCCAGCTCGGCGATATCGTCTTTTAGGCGCGCTATCTTGCGCTCCATCTCGCGGAGCATAGAGTCGCCGTTTTTCGACTTGGCATTAAAGAATCCCAGATTGTTTTCGTAGGTGTTGAGTTCTTGGCGACGCTGCTCGTAGGTGCGGGCCAAGCGTTCACGCTCGCGATAGAGGCGCTCATCGCCCTTGGCCAGGCTATCAATATCCACTTCAGGGGCCTGCCGACGATTGGACGAGCCGCGCATGTCGAGCTTGGCGTAGAGCTTGTCGACCACTTCGCGATAGGCATCATAGAGCTTGTCCTTGTCGCGGAAGGGAACGTGGCCCGTGGCCTGCCATTGCTGGCGAAGGTCTTGCACCTTGGCCACAGCCTCCGAGCGGTCGGCATCAGCGTCGTCGAGGATAGCCTTCAGGGCGTCGATAATATCTTGCTTAGCGCGGAGGTTTTGCTGCTCCATGCGGCGTGTGCCGCTGACATTCTTCTTCTTGCGGTCAAAGAAGGTGTCGCAGGCGGTCACGAATCGGCGCCAAAGGGCATCGCTATGTTTTTTAGCCACGGGGCCCACGGTCTTCCACTCCTTCTGAAGAGCGATAATGGCCTCGGAGGCTTTTTTCCAGTCGGTAGAGTCTTGAAGAGCCTCGGCCTGTTGACAAAGGGCTTCCTTGCGGGCAAGGTTTTCGGCAAACTCAGCCTTTATGCGAGTATAAAACTCAGCTTTAGCAGCAAAGAAAGCATCACATACGCTGCGGAAGCGAGCAAAGAGGGCATTGTTGACTTTGCGAGTGGCAAATCCCAGTTTCTTCCATTCTTCCTGCTCGCCGATAATGGTTTTGGTCATCTTTTCCCAAGCGGCATAGGAGTTGAGCTTGGAGAAGTCGAGGGCCTCCATGCGCTCGCAGATGGCTATCTTGGCTTGCTCGTTCTCGCGTTCGCGCTGTTTGCGCTCCTCAAAGTAGGATTGATACTTCTTGTTGATATTGGCAGAGGCGTCCTTAAACTGTCCCCAGATCTCGTCGCGCAGCTCTTTGGCCACGGGGCCTATCGAGCGCCACTTGTCGTGGAGCTCCTGCAGGCGACGGAAGGCAAGGATCACGTCCTTCTCCTCATCGAGCTTCAGGGCTTCGGAGATGAGGAGTTGCTTCTCGCTCAGATTTTTCTTAAAGTCGTAGTCGCGCAGCTCCTTGTTGACCTTCCACTGGTCGTAGAAGCGCTCCACGGCGTCTTGATATGCCTTCCAGACGTCGGAGGCTTGCTCGGGGGCCACGTCGCCTATGGTCTTAAACTCGTTTTGGAGGTCGCGAGCCTGAGGATAGTGGCGGTTGACGTTGTCGGTGTCGTTGCTCATAGCCAGCAGCTCGTCGATGATGGCACGCTTGCGCTCATAGTTGCGCTGGCGCTGAGCTTCTATCTCAGCCCGATAAGCGGCCTTACGCTCTTTGATGGTGTTGAGGACAGCCTTAAACTGCTCCTCTATAGGGTCTTCAGGAGCCTGGAAGTCGGCGGGGTCGCCGCCGGCTGCAGCGTAAGCTTCACGCTGTTGGCGCTGCTCCTCGTTGAGGATCTGATAGAACTGCTGCTTGAGGTGATTGATGCCTTCTGTCGAGATTTCCTCGTCTGGCGCCTCACTCAAGCGCGTGACGGCCTGCAGCAGAGCCTCTCGGGTAAGGGGTTCGTCTGTCGGTGCCGGCGAAGCATTCTGATTCTCAGGCATTTCGTTTAAAGGATTAGTCTGGTCTTTAATTTCAGACTGGTCAAGCAGGGTCATGTCAATGGTGATAAGAGTGGTTAATTACTGGGTCAATAAGCCAAAGAAGCGCATCCCCATGGAGGAGAAGGAGAGTGTTTGGCAGGTTCAAAATTATACAAAATTTTTAATACAACCACCATTTTGGTGAAAAAAACGTAATCCATTATCGTTTTTTGTCTAAAACGCCCAAAAAATTAGCCCGCAAGGACCATCGTAGCGTCCTCGCGGGCTGTATGAGATGGGGATAAGAGGGATTAGTCTTTTACCATGTTGGCTCTTACGAAGCGCCAAGCCACAGCGGCTATGATGGCACCACATAGCGGACCTACCACCATAATCCAGAAGTCGCCAAAGGCTCCGGGGCTCCACAGAGCCGGGCCGAAGCTACGGGCGGGGTTGACCGAGCAATTGTCGACGGGGATACCAACGATGTTGACCAGACCGAGGCCGATACCAATAGCCAGCCCAGCAAACTTGCCAAAGCCAAGCTTAGCATCCGTAGCGCCGAGGACAATGAAGACGAAGAAGAACGTCAGCAACACCTCCGACATCAGAGCCATAAAGGAGGTAGCACCGGGCTGAAGCACGTTGGTGGCAAGATTGTTGGCACCTGTCACACCACCGAAGTTGAACTCCGGAGCCACGTTGACAAACCAGAAGAGGAAGCCTGCACCAATAGCAGCACCGATAAACTGAGAGATCCAGTAGCCTATCATATTGCCAAAGCTCATGCCGCCGTTGATCCAAACGCCAAACGACACAGCAGGATTGACATGACAGCCCGAGATGTTACCAATACAGTAACAGAGGCATATCAGCACTAAGCCGAAACATACGCCGATACCATAGCCCCCAATTGAAGGACCTGCAAGCACTGCGCTACCGCAGGCAAGCAACACGAGAAACATCGTACCGATGCACTCTGCGAAATACTTTTGAAAGTCGCTCATAAATTTTTAGTTGTAAAGTGTGATAACTATTAACGTGTTAACAATGCGATTGGTTTACCCATCTTTGTGCCCACAAATATACACTTTTTTTGCTCCACCGCCAAGAACCCACCCACCAATAATAGCCAGAATACACACCTAAAGGGTCTACTAAACTTAATTTAAGATACAAAATCGCTCTCAGTTGATTAAGAATTTGTAAATTTGTAAATTGAAAAAAATCTAATCTAAACATAACCTATAATCTCATCTCCGTATGGTCAAGACCACTACCTCGTTTATGCGCAGTGCACTCATGGTGCTTGCCTTCATCTGCTGTCTATCGCTGACAGCCGCTCCCCCTTCGATCGTGAAGGGTAAATACTATACTATCAATAGCGAAGCTTCGCCTGAAAACGTCATCACCCAAGCTCAAGGCAGCGCCGTCGACGTGGTGCCTTTTGTCTCGGGCAATGCCGACCAATACTGGACCCTCACCGAGCTCTCGGGCAGCTGGCGCATCATCAACGCTGTCAGCGGTCTGGCGCTGCGCACCGAGGGCAACGCCGTGGAGACTGGTGTCAACAACGGCTCCGACGAGGCTCAGCTCTGGAAGCTTGAGCATGGGATGCTTATCCCTGCCAACCGTCCACAGATGGCAGCCTCGGTGGCCGATGGCCGCTTGGTGCTCGTCAGCAAGAGCACAGCGCGGAGCTCCAAGAGCGCACACTTTGACATTCGCCTTAGCGACGTGGCTGGTTTTGACGCCGATGCCACGTATCAGATCCATCCCGCAGCCGACGCCTCCAAAGTGCTCGGCAATGGCGACTCCCCTCAAAACAGCGCTCGCATCGTGGCAGAGACCCCCGACGGCGAAAATCGTGGCCAGTATTGGAGCATCAAGAGCGCCGGCCTTAACACCCGCGCCATCGAGAGCGCCTTCTACACCCAGGCGTTCAACGACGGCGGCAAGAACGACCGCATCACTTCGCTGCTGCAATGGCCCGGCAGCCCAGGACAATGGACCAACGGCCTCTTCAACCTCACCCCTGTAGAGGGTCAGGAGGACACCTATATACTTAGCAGCCCCAACCGCGAAGGCAAGATGTATGCCTTGGTCAACGACACTATGCGCCTTGTGCCTATGGACGCCGCCAACCAAGCTGGCTGGCTGGTGATAACCCCCGTGGCCAAGCCTCGCATCGCCCAGCCAATGTGGGAAGATGAGACCATCTTCGAGGAAAACAAAGAGCCAGGCGTGGCCTCTTACATGCCTTACATCAACGAGGCTGCTATGCTTGCCGACAAGGAGTATTACGCTACTCCTTGGACTGTACCCGTCAACTCGCAATACCTCACACTCAACGGCGACTGGAAATTCAACCTCGCTGATCATCCCGATCATCGTCCGCTCGACTTCTACAAGGAGGGTTACGACCTCAGTTCTTGGGCCACCATTCCCGTGCCCAGCAACTGGGAGATGGAAGGCTACGATCGCCCCATCTACGCCAACGTAGAATACCCACACTCCAACACGCCTCCCTTTATCAACGCTCGTCCAGGCTTCAACGACGGTGGCAAGAACTATGCCATCAACCCCGTTGGCTCCTACGCCCGCACGTTTACCCTGCCCGACGACTGGGACGGCAAGCGCACCTTTGTACACTTTGGTGGCATCTACTCGGCGGCCTTCGTTTGGGTCAACGGCCAGTATGTAGGCTACACTCAGGGCGCCAACAATGTAAGCGAGTTTGACCTCACACCTTACCTTCATAAGGGCGAAAACTCCATCGCCGTGCAAGTGATGCGCTGGTGCGATGGCTCTTATCTGGAGTGCCAGGATATGTTTCGCATGAGCGGCATCTTCCGCGACGTTTACCTCTTCAACGTACCGATGGCTTCGGTGCGCGACCATTATATCACCTCAGAGCTCGACGACACCTATACCAACGCTAAGATGCACGTGGAGCTCACTCTTGACAATCGCGACCTGCTCCCCACGAACAAGACTCTCGACATCAAGGTGCTTGATCCCGCTGGCAAGGTAGTAGCTACGCAGACTCTTCCCGCCGTGGAGCTTAAGGATAGCATCACCAAGGTGGGCGCCGACTTTGAGCTGCCAGGCATCCTGCCCTGGACAGCTGAGACGCCCAATCTCTATACCGTCACCATCATCCAGAAAGACGACCAAGGCAACGAGGAAATGGCCTTCTCGACCCATTATGGCTTCCGCGACATCCAAATCAAGGACTCCCAGGTGTATATCAATGGCAAGAAGGTGCTCTTCAAGGGCGTAAACCGCCACGACAGCGACCCGCTCTATGGCCGCGCCGTACGCAACGAGTCGATGCTACGCGACATCACTTTGATGAAGCAAAACAACATCAACACCGTGCGCACAAGCCACTACCCCAACAACGCCCGCATGTATGATATGTATGACTACTACGGACTCTACGTCGTGGACGAAGCCGACCTTGAGGACCACGCCAACCAGACCATCTCCGACCTCGAATCGTGGGTACCAGCCTTTGTTGACCGCATTGACCGTATGGTGCTTCGCGACCGCAACCACCCATCGATCGTGATGTGGAGCCTTGGCAACGAGGCGGGCAACGGCGAAAACTTCCTCTACTGCTATGAGGCAGCAAAGGCCCTTGACAGCCGCCCAGTGCACTATGAGGGCAGCCGCGGTGTGACGAGCTACGGCGGTGAGCGCTTCAGCGACTTCTACTCTAAGATGTATCCCGGACAGGCTTGGATGCATGAGAACACCAGCAATATGGACAAGCCCATGTTCCTCTGCGAGTATGCCCACGCTATGGGCAATGCCATCGGCAACCTCAAGGAATACTGGGATGTGATCGAGGCCTCCAATTCCTGCATCGGTGGCTGTATCTGGGACTGGGTTGACCAGGCCATCTACGACCCCTATGAAATCAAGGAGGGCGTATATCGCCTCCATACCGGCTATGACTATCCCGGCCCTCACCAGGGCAACTTCTGCTCCAATGGTGTGATACCCGCCACCCGCGATGAGAGTCCTAAGCTCGCCGAAGTGAAGGGCGCCCATCAGTGGGTAAAGATGACACTCGAGAATGTCAACTATGGCACTGGCGCCATCACCCTCAATGTGCGCAACACCTACGACTTCATCTCCCTCGACGGATTTGACCTCCACTACACGCTGCTGGTGGATGGCGTAGAGGCAGCGAGCCATACCCAAGCACTTCCCGCCATCGCCCCCGACAAGGCTGACAACGTCACCATCCACCTGCCCAACCCCATGGTCATCGAGGCTGCAAAGCAAGCCAGCCACGAGGTCCTGCTCACCGTCAACGTGCTCAATCGCGATGCCACCATCTACTCGGCAGCTGGCCATTCCGTGGCTCACGCCCAGTTTGAACTCGTAGAGCGTGCTCCTTTGGCTGAGGTAAATGGCAAGGGCTCCATCAAGGTGACCGACAAGAACGGCATCATCACCCTTCAATCCAAACAGCTTCTGGCAACATTCGACAAGGCCACCTCACAGCTCACCCAGCTCGTCATCGACGGCCGCAACGTAGTGGCTGATGGGCAGGGCTTCATCTACGACAACCATCGCTGGATAGAGAACGACCGCTTCACCAACACCTCCAATGGTCTTGACTCCGTGGCCTCTATCTCTGTGGAGAAAGGCAAGGGCTTTGTGAAGGTTATCACCAGCCGCGGCGGTTCTATCGCCGATCAGAGCATCGTCTACACATTCTATCCACAAGGTATTGTCGACGTTGACGCTCAGTTCTTGCCAAAGAGCCCCAACTTGCGCCGTGCCGGTATGGTGGCCGCAATCGACTCATCGCTCCAAGTGGTCGACTACTACGCCTATGGCCCTTGGGAAAACACCGACGACCGTCTTGATGGCGTCACCATCGGTCGCTATTCCACCACAGTGCCTGAGATGGTAGTGCCTTACGTTAAGCCTCAGTCGACTGGTGGCCGCGAAGGCCTGCGCGAACTGCGCCTCACCGACGCCAACGGCCAGGGCGTGAAGATTGAGACAGAGGGCACCGTAAGCTTCTCCATCCTCCCCTACACCGATGCCGACCTCATGGATGCCCTTCACCAGTGGGAACTCACACCACGCCCATATAACGTGCTCCACCTTGATGCCCGCACTCGCGGCGTAGGCAACGCTTCTTGTGGCCAGGATGTAGACACCCTCCCCATCTATCGCGTGGCTGAAGAGCCCCAGGGCTACCGCCTCCGCATCTCTCCCCTCTAACACTCTTGACTCTTGACTTTTGACTTTTGACTTTTGACTTTTGACTTTTGACTTAAATGAACTTCCTCCTTTCATTGCCACCCCACTTGGTGGGCAGCTTCCATCGGCTCACAGGAGCCCCTCACGAAGAATGGTTCTGCTCCACCGATCCAGCCGACCACCATGTGGGGAGCGGTGGAGGCACCACCTGTCTCCTCCAGCAGTGGCTTTCAGCCTCCCCCTCACATTCACTTAAGCAGAAGAAAATCATCATACACGCCGGCGGCTATAGTCGCCGGCTTCCTGCTTATGCCCCCCTTGGCAAGTTGCTCACCCCACTACCCGTCTTTCGCTGGGCTCGGGGACAGCGCATCGACCAGACGCTGCTATCCTTGCAGCGGCCTCTCTACGAACGCATCATGGAGCGAGCTCCCCAGAGCCTCACCACTCTTATTGCCAGCGGCGATGTGCTCATCCGTGCCGATGGCCTTCTTGAGGCCATCCCCGAGGCCGATGTGGTGTGCTATGGGCTTTGGGTTGAGCCTCAGCGTGTGACCCACCACGGGGTGTTTGTCGTTGAGAACAACCATCCCGAGCGATTGCTTTACATGATGCAGAAGCCCACGGTAGAGGAGCTGGGGGGCCTTCCTGCCTCTTCGGTATTTATGATGGACATCGGCGTATGGCTCCTCAGCGAGCGAGCCGTGGAGGTGCTCCGCCGCAAGACCACTGACCCCGCTGGGCAAGTGACGGCCTACGATCTTTACAGCCAGTTTGGCTGCGCTCTTGGCTCCTCACCTTCGCAGCCCGACGACGAGATCTCAAGGCTCTCAGTGGCTATCGTGCCCCTGACTGGAGGCGAGTTTTATCATTTTGGCACGACCGCCGACCTCCTACGCTCCACCGAGGCCCTACAAAACCGCGTCGTAGACCAGCGCCTCATCCTCCATCGCCGTATCAAGCCTCATCCCAGCCTCTTCACCCAAAACTCGCTGGTGGAGGTGACCTTCTCTCCGGCCAACCATGAGATATGGATTGAAAACAGCCATGTGGGAGCAGGATGGAAGTTGCGTGGGCGCCACGTGATTACAAATGTTCCCCGCAACGACTGGACTCTCTCCCTCCCCGAGGGCTTCTGTGTCGACATAGTGCCTATCGGCGACCACCAATGGGCTCTTCGTCCGTATGGCTACGACGACACCTTTTCTGGAGCCACACTCCATGCCCTATGGATGGGCAAAGAGATAGCTTCGTGGGCAAGCGATCACAGCATCGACCCAGCATCATGGCTTGGCGAGGCCACCCATGATGTGGTCTACGCACCGCTCTTCCCGGTGGTTGACAGTCTGGACGATGCGGAGATATTGCTGCGGTGGATGATTGATGCCGCCTCTGAGCCGCGTGGCCTTGAGCTATGGGCCGCTACCCCGCGGCGCCTCTCAGCCTACGAGTTGGCCTCCATAGCCAATCTTGATCGTATGCATGCCCAGCGACTCTGCTATAGCGCCAAGAATCGCCTACAACTTCGCGACAACCATGCCAAAAGCGTGTTTTATCAGCTCGACCTCGACGACATGGCCTGCAAGCTGGCCAGCGAAGGCGAGGATGTAGAGGCCGTCAACAAGGAGATGGAGGTGATGAAGCGTATCCGTAATCGCGCTGTGCGTAGCGCCATACGCCGCTACTCCAATCGTCAAGAAGAAGCTCAGGCCGAGATGGGAGAGGCCTTCTCTACCCTCCGGGAGGCTATGCTGGCCGAGGCTGAGCGCCAACCTTCGCGCCCAGCGCTTAATGTCTATCCTGATCAGATAGTATGGAGCCGCTCGCCTGTGCGCATCGACTTGGCAGGAGGATGGACCGACACTCCCCCCTATTCCCTCACCAATGGAGGCAGTGTGGTCAATCTCGCCATAGAACTCAACGGCCAGCCTCCGCTGCAAGTCTACGTAAAGCCCTGCGCAGAGCCTCATATCGTTCTCCGCTCTATCGACCTCGGCGCGATGGACGTGGTGAGGACCTACGAGGAGTTGGCAGCCTACCACACAGTAGGTTCTCCCTTCTCTATTCCCAAGGCCGCGTTAGCCTTGGCAGGATTCTTACCCGCATTCACCGACCGTAGCTATCCATCGCTGCGCCATCAGCTCGAGGACTTTGGTTGCGGTATAGAGCTTACACTGCTTTCGGCCATACCTGCTGGCTCTGGCCTCGGCACCAGCTCTATCCTCGGCGCTACCGTCTTGGCGGCTTTGGCCGATTTCTGCGGGCTGCCGTGGGACAAAAATGAAGCTTGCAATCGCACCCTCGCTCTGGAGCAACTGCTCACCACCGGAGGCGGATGGCAAGACCAGTATGGCGGGGTGCTGCAAGGCGTAAAGCTTCTTCAGACCAAGCCAGGCCTCACCCAGCAGCCCCTTGCCAGCTGGCTCCCTCAGCAGCTCTTCACTGCGCCAGAGTATCGCGACTGTCACCTATTATATTATACCGGCATCACTCGCACAGCCAAACACATCCTCGCCAACATCGTCGAGGGAATGTTTCTCAACCGCGGACGCGAGCTGGAGCTACTCCACGAGATGGGACATCACGCTTTGGCTATGGCCGAGGCCATACAGCGCGAGCAGTGGGACCGCTACGGACGCCTCGTGGCTCGCACATGGGTGCAGAATTGTCGGCTCGACTCGGGCACATGTCCTGAAGCTCTCGTGCCACTCCTGCGCTTGATAGAGCCTTATGCCCTGGGCTATAAGTTTCCTGGCGCTGGTGGTGGTGGCTATCTCTACATCGTGGCCAAAGACCCTCAAGCGGCCTCGCGCCTGCGCCAGCTTCTCATCGACAACGCGCCCAATCGCCGAGCTCGTATGGTAGAGATGACCCTCTCCACCACTGGCCTACAGACCAGTCGCTCTTAACCCCCCTGCGTTCTTTAGCTTTTTAGCTTTTACCCTTTTAAAATCCACCCAAATATGACAAAGAAATGCCCCTATTGCGGCGAAGAAATCCAAGCCGAAGCCATCAAGTGTCGCTACTGCCACTCGATACTCCCCACCGACACCCCTCCCCCGC
>JAJBVL010000083.1 GCA_020859845.1 Bacteroidales bacterium | reverse complement strand
CCCCCCGCCCCTATACACACCACCCCTCCCCCCTCCCCCCTGGGCGGCTGGCGCTGCTCCCATTGGTTGGCCGCATCGTCACCGAAGAACTTCCTGATAGCCTCCCTGCACTCCATCTTCTTGCGCTTCTTTCGGCTCTCCCTTGAGTTGGAATCGAGTAGGCGGTGTGCTTCATGGTGGCACTCGGTGCAGAGCGCCATCAGGTTTGCAGGGTCGTAGGCCAGCCGCTCGGCCTCGTCGGCGGTTCGGGCGGTGCTAATGGGCTTGACGTGGTGGACTTCCTGGGCGCTTTTGTAGTAGCCGCAGCGGAGGCAGATCTCGCAGAGTGGACGCTCCGTGAGGATGGCCAGCCTGAGCTTTCGCCATCGGCGCGTGTTGACTAAATGCTGGTAGAGAGATGTACGGTCGTATCGTCTCATGATGTCTTCTTTGGTTGAGGTAGATATGATAGCTTGAAAGAAGAAACGCGGCTGAGGACGCAGAGGAGGCTCGCAGCCGCGTTTCAGGGCAAAGGGCAATAAGGTGATGTCTATGCTTGAGGAGGGGTTTTAGTTTTTTGTCTGTTCAGGTATTCCTTGAGGAGCTGTGCCATTGTTCCAGCGATATTTCCTATAGAACCGTCTATATTCTTCTTGTCATAGTACTTTCCTCCAACTTCAAACTCTTTTTTGAGGGAGGCTATATTCTGTGAAAGCATTTGATTAAAACCTCTTCTATCTCCGTAGCCTAAAGCAGTGTCACGCTCGCCCCATTCTCTTTTTGTTTTTGCTATTGCCCACACCGTAGCGTTTTGTTCGGGCGTGTTCTTGGGGTCGCATTTATTCCTTGAATGACATCCCTCTGTCATAACCATTGCCTCCGTTGCGAAGTCAAAAGCTTCCTCTTTCCTTTTGTCTGAAAGATATCGCTTATCAGCTGGAGATAAGTAGAGTGGGGAGTTTGAACCATCGGGAGCGTTGCTCAATATCTCATCTGGCGATTTGACAGAAGCAGGAGGCGTTTCCGCTGGCTGCTGTTGAGGCACGACTTTAGCCGCTCCGTGATCCTCCATGATTTCTCTCATAAGTTCGCGGAGGCGCTTTGCCTCTTTGTTGTAGGCTTTATAGCCACTTGGGAGGCGATACTCTTTTGTTCCCCTCCTCTCCACCATTCCCTTGAGATATTGGGTGACGGCGTTTTTGAAATGCAGTCTGTCTTTGTTCCAATCGGCGAAAGGGAAAGGCTTGTCGAAGTGGCCAAGAAAATCTCCTATAAGAAAGTATTGATATTTTACTTCAATTGCATAGTAAAGCTCTGTCTCGTCAGCTCCGGTATTACTCATAACGTCCTCTCCCCATCTCTTGAGAAAGTCTTTGGCAAGTACGCGCATATGTTCTTCTCTTATTTGGGCTTCTGCACTATACTGGCTATTGGGATCGACTTCTTTCTCCAGAGGGTAAGGGGCGCCTTTCTTCTTAGTTTTTTCCTCCTTAACCTCCTCTTTAGCCTCCTCCTTTACCTCCTCCTCCTGCTGCTGCTTCGTCGGGATAGATAAATAATTTCGGCCATCGCCGTAATTATCTATATTGCGGCGGCAGGAGGAGTTGTTCAAGTTGTTTTCTTTTTTTTCTGTATTATCTTTATTATTATGTGTAACGCTGGGTGTAACGTTGGGTGTAACTGGTTGTGTTACTTGTGGTGTGTCTTGGGGTGTTACGCTTTGCGATTGTCCCTCATAGAACTTGCTGAGGTAAAGCACTGTAACAATGAAAGTTTTGTGGTCTAATTCATAGTCTATAAGGTGAGACGCTTTAAGTTTCTCAATCCATGACTTAATAGTAGCTGGCCTACCTCCCTGGGGTGTACCGCTCAAAATCGCTGCTAATTGGCGAGTTGAAACGACCGCTTGACCCCTCTTGAGCGCTATCTTATGGCCTGGAGGGAATGAAGAGCCATTGGGCGCTTTCACCTCGCGATCGGTGAAAGAAGCCTGTTGGCAGAGAAGACCGTATAAGCCTTTCATAGACCAACTGAAGCCGCAGCTCCTATCGTCTATATCGTCCCATTCTCTTGGAATAGGAAAGAAACCTTTATTTATTGCCATTTTGCCCTTTTAATAGAGCCAGTGGCGCGAGACCCCTCAGACCTCATCAGTGAGGAATCACGCGCCACTGGCAAGTTAATCATTATTGGTCATTCTCACTGTCCTCTACGAATGGCTTAGCCGGGTCTATCCAATAATATTTCACGTGTCCGCTCCCCTTGACCTTTGACTTCTCGTCTTGGATATTGTAGCCTTGCAGGCGCAGATATCGGATGGTGCTTCTCGAATCACACTTGAGGCGATTGGATAGCTCCAGTGCGCTAGTAGGCTTAGCCCCACAAAGAAGCCGGAGCATTTTTAACTGGAGGGTCGAGAGGTGTCCGCGAATAGGTATCTCCGGGGTCTCTGCTTGGGAGGCGGCTTTATTGCCGCGTGTGTCTTGTTTCATGCAGTGACAGTTTAGAGGTTGTACTTAGTGCTGCTGGGCGAATAGGCTCATCGCCTTGTCAACGTCGGTGACTATCGTCCTCCCCCTCTGGGTCACGGCCTCAGCCAGGAAAGAATCTTTCCAAGTTAGAGCTGTGCGCGTTGTCACGCCGAAGAGGTTCGCTATCCCCCTCAGTCCGTAGACAAAGCGCTTCTCGGGGTTGTTCACTGTGGCCTCATCGGAGGAGGCGGTCTTCGGGGCGGCTGCTCTTACAACCTCCTCGATCATTGTTTTTAGTTCGGCGGTCGTGAGGGTCACGACCATTCGGGGTTCTTGTTTCATAATGGGGTAAATATATTGCTTTATATTTCTTTGTTAGAGTCACTAATTTTACGTCTTGCGATGCAAAGATATAGAAATAAATAGCTCTAAACAAACCTTTTAAAACGACCCACCGAATTAATGGGACACTTTTTAAACTCGCTTTACCCTTGTTACCTCTCACTTCCCTTAGTTTCCAAAACAGACTTTTAAAAGTTGTACACTTTTCTATAAAAAAGATTGCTGAGGACTATCATCGTCGTTATTGGCTGGGACAATTCTAAAAGGTATGCCCATATCTATCAAGCCATCTACGAATTTGCCAACCTTTTCCTTTATCTCTTCTGAGGAGGGTTGAGGCTCATTCCCCTTATGGCTCTTCTGGCGGTAAATCTTCAACTGGGCGAGAATGTCTTTAGCCAAAACTAGGCTGCTCATTTCCTTTGCCACAAACTCGCGAGAATCGCGGAGGTACAGTATACCCCAATTTGCCCACCTATAAATGTCGCTCCGGGAGACGTTGAGGATAAGGGCTGCTCCCTTTATCCCCTTTGGATAGCTCCGGGGATCCTGCTCAGCTACCTTTATACGCTTCTCAGCTTCCTCTATCAGCGCGTCAATCATGTTGATACGCATCTCTGGCTTTACGCTACGACCCCTCATCTCTCGTCGAATTTGAGCATTTCTTTCTTTTTGGCGCTGTCGGCTATCGCTATATAAGGCTTCATGGCCTTGTAGTCGGAGTGGCCAGTCCACTTCATCACAACATCGCAGGGGATGCCCATCATAAGGGCGTGACAGATGAAAGTTCTCCGGGCGGTGTGCGTCCCTATATACTCATACTTCGGGCGCGTCTCATCGAAGCGCTTGCTCCCGATATAGTAAGTGTCCGTGATGGGCTGGTTAATCTCCATCAGCTCGAAGAGGTCTTTGAGGTAGATGTTCATTCGCTGGTTGGTGATAGAGGGGAATACAAAGCCTCCGTTGTCCTGCTGGCGATACTTCTCCAGGATCCTAAGGGAATACTTGTTGAGGTCGATAATAATCGTGTCGGCGGTCTTCTTGGTCGTTATCGTGAAAGAGCCGGAGGCGAGGTCTATGTCAGACCATTTGAGGTTCACCGCGTCGGAGAATCGCAGTGAGGTGGTGGCGCAGAAGCAGAAGATGTCCCGGCTCCTCCTGATGGCTGGAGCGTCTTCGACAATCTTAGTGTAAGAGCGACCGCAGCTGTCCGTCAACTCCACTTCTGTGCCGTTGTCGGGAATCTCGAAGTCGAAAGTCCTCATCAGCTCGTCCCATTCGAGGTAAACTACCTTTTTGCCGGCGGTGGTAAACTTGGGCGAGAAGCTGGCAAAGTCGGAGTTGCGGTGATAGCCATTCGCGACCGCCCACCTCAGAAACCATTTGAGGAGCGCTATCGTCTTACCTAAGGTGGTGTTCTTGTACTGCATCACGTCTCGGAGGAAAGCGACGAATTTAGTCAGGCCTTTCTTGTCGAGGACTTCTAATGAAGCGTTCTTGAAGCAACCTGAGAGGCGCGTGTCGAGCTGGTGAAACTTGTCCTTTGTGCCATCAGTCCAGTTTCTCAAGTTGCCCTCAGCCTCCACAAAGAGCTTTATCACGTCCCCGATGGTAAGGGGCGCGGCCTTTTCGTCTGGAGCTTTGGATCGTCGCGTCGAGAAGCTCTTGCTCCATTCCGCTTTCAAGTCGGCTGAGGTGATAGGCTCCCGGTCTTCCTTTCCCCTCTTCTCATTCTCAAGCTTTCTTGTCTCTTCGTAGGTAGAGAAGTGGGCGGTGATAGCCTTGATGGCTCTTTCAATCTCCGCTTTGTTGGCAGCTCCTTTTTTCGGGCGCTGCTTGTCGGGGTTCCATTGGCCGGGGTTTACCTTGATCCCGATGGTGGCGCGGTGCCTGGCTCCGCAGGTGGAGAGGCTGACCATTATCGGCTTGTTGCCGTGGCGGTCGGCCTTGTTGTCTAAGTAGAAGTTAGTGATCATTACAAGTGTCGAGTTGTAGGGTCAGTAAAAAAGTTACTGACAAAATTACTGACACTTTTTTATTTCTACAAATTTCTAAGCAATTCTTTTTATGTTTACAAAACGTTGAGGCTTAGAAAGTTGTAGATTTTGTGCTTTCGGCTTAAATCATTGAATTTCCCTAAGGTGCTGGTTCCGGTCTCTCCGCGTTGAAGGGCGAAAGGCTCCCAGCGATGGGAGCCTTTCGTCGTAGTATAGAGCTCTAAACAAGGAAACCCCTAAATTTATTGCAATTTTGCAATAAATTTAGGGGTTGAGAAGCCAATCATGGAAAAAACGCTTGGATTTTCAGATTCTCCTTTAGTGAGGGAGTGGAACGGACCCTTAAGGCCGGCTCAACCCTTTGGGTGGGTGAACCAATGATGTCGGAGCGTGTTTTATCGATATCAGATAAATCATATTCTTACTGCTTTATGAAAAAGACACTCCTTATAGCAGCCTTGGCGCTCATGCCAATGATTGGCTTTACCGCTTGCAACGACGACGATGACAATCTCAAGACCTCGCAAGTGCCTGCAGAGGTGCTGAAGTCGTTTGAGGCTCAATATCCTACAATTTTTAATGAAAAGTGGGAGAAGAAGTCCAACTATTATGTGGCCGACTTCATCGACACCGACTGCGAACGCGAGGTGTGGTACGAAAGCCTGGGCAAGTGGGTAATGACCGAAAGCGAGTATGGGCGCAACACTGGGGTGCTTCCCGAAGCCGTTTCGCTGGTGTTGCAAGCCGACTATGCTGCCAGTGAGATAGAGGAGGTGGACTATTACGAGAGGACAGGCGATACGTTCTACGTCATTGAACTCCACAATCGCGCCGCATCCGACATCGACCTTATCATAGCCCCCGACGGCACAATCCTTAACGCCATCGTCGACGACCTCAAGGACTACACCATCCTCCCCACCACCGACGTCTCCTCAATATGATCGCGAGCATCCCTCGATGGCTTGTGAGACTCGATAGCTGCAAAACGCAGACAAATTTGGATAAAAAACATAAAAAGATAAACCCCAAACGTCTGATTTGCAAACGTTTGGGGCTTGTCCGTGTTGTCTTACCAGGATTCGAACCTAGACAGGCAGAACCAAAAACTGCAGTGCTACCATTACACCATAAGACAATCATCAGCGCCCAAGCATCGGAGGGTTGGCTCCGTGCCTAAAGCAGTGCAAAGGTAGGAAGATTTTTTTATTCGTGCAAATTTTTTTCTCACTTTTATTCTTCCTCCGTTGCTAATCCCTTATATAGCAGTCAGTAAGTAGTAGTTTTTCTTACCGCGCTGCACGAGGATATACTTGTCTTGAAGCAGCATGTCTAGCGAAGCGGGAGCAAAGGGGTCGGCGACCTTCTCCTTGTTGATTGACACGCCCCCGCCCTGAACGAGCTTGCGCATCTCGCCCTTGGAGGGGAACACCTGGGCGCGGTCGGTCAAAAGGTCGACGAGCTTAATGCCGTCGGCTATCTCCTGGCGCGACACCTCGAAGCGTGGCACCCCATCCATGACGTCGAGCAGCGTGGCCTCGTCGAGGTGATGCAGGGCTTCCTTGGCCGAGTTGCTAAAGAGTATCTTTGAGGCCTCTACGGCCTTCTCGTATTCTTCGGCGGAGTGGACCATAGTGGTCACTTCCTTGGCGAGACGCTTCTGCAGCACGCGCTGGCCGGGGTCTTGACGATGCTCGTCTATGAGGGCCTCGATCTCTTCGCGAGAGAGCTCGGTGAATATCTTGATGTAGCGCTCAGCATCGGCGTCGCTCACGTTGATCCAGAACTGATAGAAGCGATAGGGAGTGGTGTAGCGTGGGTCGAGCCACACGTTGCCGCTCTCGGTCTTGCCAAACTTGCCGCCATCGGCCTTGGTGATGAGAGGGCAGGTGAGGGCGAAGGCTTCGCCGCCAGTCTTTCGGCGGATAAGCTCAGTGCCGGTGGTGATGTTGCCCCACTGGTCGGAGCCGCCCATCTGGAGCTTGCATCCCTTGTGTTCATAGAGATACAGGAAGTCGTAGCCCTGCAGCAGCTGGTAGGTAAACTCGGTAAACGATAGGCCATCGCGGGCTTCGCCGTTGAGGCGTTTCTTCACCGAGTCCTTGGCCATCATATAGTTGACGGTGATATGCTTGCCTATCTCGCGGGCAAAGTCGAGAAAGGTGAAGTCCTTCATCCAGTCGTAGTTGTTGACGAGCTCGGCATGGTTGGGGGCAGAAGAGTCGAAGTCGAGAAACTTCTCCATCTGGCGGCGCATACCGTCGATGTTGTGTTGCAGAGCCTCAGCAGTCAGCAGGTTGCGCTCGGCGCTCTTGCCTGAGGGGTCGCCAATACGGCCCGTGGCGCCACCGATGAGAGCCAGAGGCTTGTGGCCCATGCGCTGGAAGTGGCGAAGGATCATCACGCTGCATAGATGGCCGATATGGAGAGAGTCGGCTGTGGGGTCAAAACCTATATATGCCGTCACCTGCTCCTTGGCCAGGAGCTCTTCTGTGCCGGGCATCATGTCGTGGAGCATTCCGCGCCACTTTAGTTCTTCTACGAAGTTCATGTAGGGGTTGGTGTTGGGGGTTGGTTGGTGTTATAGGGCCCATAGGGCTTATAGGGCCTATAGGATTTTTGCGGCTGCAAAGTTACAAATTTTCTTGGGGATTAAGAAATATTTGCAGCCTTCAGGCGTTAAACGATTAAATAACCACCTCAACAACCCCAACAACCCCATGAAATCTTGGATTATCGCCCTTGGCATGGTAGGCTTAGGCCTCGTATTAGGACTCTTTATTCGTAGTGGCTTAGCGGCAATGGCCGACCGCGGCCGCACAGTGGCCGTTCGTGGCCTCTCGGAGCGCGAAGTGGAGGCCAACAAAGTGACATGGCCTGTTGTCTACAAACTCGTGGGCAACGACCTGCCGAGTCTCTACGGCCAGATAGAGAGCAACAATAGTGAGATAGTGAGCTATCTCAAGAGCAACGGTCTAAGCGACGACGACTATACCATCATGGCTCCCGACCTTACCGACAAGCAGGCCGATATGTACAACAGCCAAGTGCTCACCTACCGCTACAGCGTGTCCTCGGGCGTAATAGTCACCTCGGAGAAGGTGGAGACCGTGCGCAAACTGATCAACCGCCAAGGCGAGCTCCTCAAGAAAGGAATAGCAGTAGTGGCTGGCGACTACCAGTATCGCACCATCTACGAATACACCGACCTCAACGCCATCAAGCCCGAGATGATAGCTGATGCCACACAGAAGGCTCGCGAAGCTGCCGAGAAGTTTGCTCAAGACTCTGGTAGCAAGGTGGGCAAGATAATGAGCGCCTCGCAGGGCCAGTTTTCGATTGAGGATCGCGACCCCTATACCCCCTTCATCAAGAAGATTAGGGTAGTGACCTCGCTCAACTTCTCGCTAAGCGACTGAGCCTAAGCATGTGGCGACGGAAGGGAAGGACAGTCGCCCAAGGACTATAGATTAACGTTAACAAAATAAAAAAAAGAATTCTGGTCTTTTCGTGTGGCAGGAATAGGATTTTTGGTTAATTTTGTGGGTCCTTTAAAGAAAGTTCGTCACATCACCACTTAACCTACCACCCTGATGACAAAACTCTACCCCCTTTACGGAGCAGCAATCATCGCTATTTCCTTGGCAGCCGCGGGCTGCAACTCGACATCGGAAAAAGACGACAAGCAAGAAGCCACCGTAGAGACCGTGCTTCCCTCCAAGGAGGCCGAGGTGACCACTATGATGCTTGAGCCCACCATCTTTAGCCATGAGATAGTGAGCAATGGCAAGGTGTCGGCCCATAGCTATGCCGACCTCCAATTTTCCACTGACGCCGTGATTGACAAGGTGTTGGTGAAAAACGGCGATCGCGTCACCGCTGGGCAGCCGCTGGCCACCCTCGACGTCTATAAGCTTCGCAACACCCTCGAGCAAAACTCCAACGACGTCTCTTCGGCTCAGTTGGAGATGCAAGATGTGTTGATAGGGCAGGGCTACGACCCCAGTCAGATGGACAAGATACCAGTGGAGGTTGTCAAGCTGGCGCGGCTGCGTAGCGGGCTTGACAAGGCCGAAAAAGTGTTGGCTGCAACCGAGCGCGAGATTGCCGATGCTACACTCACAGCACCCTTTAGCGGCGTTGTGGCCAATCTCTTTCAGAAAGCCGGCAACAGACCCGATGGGTCCACACCCTTTTGTCGCATAGTAGAAACTGGCAATATGGATGTGGATTTCTCGGTGCTCGAGAGCGAAATCGCTGTGCTCAATCGTGGCGACGCTATAGAGGTGAGGCCTTTCTCTTCCTCGGAGGTGTATCAAGGCCGGGTGACCGAGGTCAATCCTCTGGTAGATGAGGATGGCTTGGTGAAGGTGAGAGCCTCGGTGGATGGCGGAGGCCAACTCTTTGACGGCATGAATGTGAAGGTGAGCGTCAAGCGAGCACTTGACCGTCAGCTTGTAATCCCCAAGAGTGCCGTGGTGCTTCGCAGCGGCAAGCAGGTGGTATTTACGCTCGACAAAGGGAGCAAAGCGCGATGGAACTATGTGCATACCGGCCTTGAAAATATGACAGAGTATGTGGTCGACGATGGCCTCTCGGCTGGTGATGAAGTGATAATCTCAGGGAATGTCAACCTGGCCCATGAGGCTCCGGTCAAGAAGATTGCCCAATAGTCGATAAGCTTATCAACCGTCTTAGAGCTTACGCCTATGGTAAAGTTTCTGCTTCGACGCCCGATAGCGGTGATAATGGCCTTCTTGGCTTTTATCATCATTGGCGTGGTCACTTATACCACTCTGCCAGTGTCGCTATTGCCGGCCATTGCCATTCCTCACATCACGGTGCAGATAACGGGCGAGAACACTGGCGCTCGCGAACTGGAAAACAACGTGACGGCCCCTGTGCGTCGTCAACTCCTACAAGTGACGGGCCTCAACGACATGCGCTCAGAGACCCGCGACGGCGTGGGAATCATACATTTGGAGTTTGACTACGGTGTCAACACCGACTTGGCCTTCATCGAAGTCAACGAGAAGATCGACGCCGCCATGAACTCCCTCCCCAAGGACGCTACGCGCCCCAAGGCCATCAAGGCCAGCGCCACCGACATCCCGGTGCTCTACCTCAACATGACTCTAAGAGATGACAAGCCGTTTGGCCCCACGGATGAGACGGCTTTTCTGGAGATGTGTGACTTGGCTGAGAATGTGGTGCGCCGCCGCATAGAGCAACTCCCAGAGATAGCGATGGCCGACATCACGGGCATCCCAGGGAAATATCTCCGCATAGAGCCCGACCCCAACAAGATGGTGCTGGCAGGGGTGAGTGTGAGCGATTTGGAGGCAGCTTTGACAGCCAATAATGTAGAGCCTGGGAGCATGCGTGTCCACAACGGCTATTATGAATACGACATTCATATCTCCAACTCGCTACGCACCCCCGAGGACGTAGAAAATATCTACCTTACCAAGGGCGACAAATTGATGCAGCTGGGCGACTTCTGCAAAGTGTCGATTGTGGCCCAGAATGCCAATGGTTATTCCTACAGCAACGGCAAGCGCGCCATCACAATGGCTATCATCAAGCAGAGCGAGGAGAATATGGACAAGATGAAGGCCGAGCTCAGCAAGGCCACCGACTATTTTGCCTCGCTTTATCCCAACATAGAGTTTACCCAAAGCCGCAATCAGACTGAGCTGCTCGACTATACGATCGACAATCTGGTGCAAAACCTCGTGCTGGGCTTTATTCTCGTCATCCTGGTGACGGCTCTGTTTATGGGTGAGGTACGTTCGTCGGTAATTATCGGCTGTACTATCCTTACGGCCATCATCATCACATTCTTGGTGTTTTATCTCTTCCATGTGTCGCTCAACATCATCTCCCTCTCTGGCCTTATCTTGGCTGTGGGTATGATGATTGACAACTCGGTAATCGTCACCGAAAACATCACGCAATGGCGCCAACGAGGCTATACGCTCATGAGAGCTTGTGATGTGGGCACCACCGAGATGATCACCCCACTGCTTAGCTCGTCGCTCACCACCATAGCGGTCTTCGTGCCTCTTATCTTTATGAGTGGTATAGCAGGAGCCATATTCACTGACCAGGCCTTCTCCATCACTGCCGGTCTGGCCGTCAGCTATATCGTGGGCATCATGTTGCTCCCGGTCATCTATATGCTCGTCTACCGTGTGGGAGGCCGCAAGGGCCATCGAGCACGCATCCGTGCCTTCCATGAGTCGAAGCTCACCCATCGCATCGACGACTGGATGGACAAGGTGTATGATGGTGGCATCAATTGGACGTTTTCCCACAAGGCACTATGTCTTACGTTGGTGGCCTTGATATTGCCCTTGTGCTGGGTGATGTTTAAGGTGATGCGCGTGGAGCGTATGCCAGAGATTGATCAAGTGGAGACCATCCTCAAGGTGGAATGGAACGAAAACGTCAACATCGACGAAAACTATCAGCGTGTGAGCCATCTGCTTCAACAGACCGATTCGTCGGTGGTCTATCACTCGGTATATGTAGGCGTACAGGACTATCTGCTCGACGCTGGTTCAGAGCTCTCGCCATCTGAAGCAGAGATATACCTCAAGACGGAAACCCCCGACCAGATTGCGCCCCTTCAAGAGCGCCTTCAGGCCGCCTTGGCAAAGGACTATCCGCGTGCCAACTATACGTTTGCCCCTCCTGAGAATGTCTTTGAGAAGATATTTGCCTCCTCCGAGGCCGACCTCGAGGCGCGTCTTTATCCCGCCGATAAGAGCCATGATCCAGGCGTTGAGAGCTTACTGGCAATGGAGCAGACACTTTACCATACCAGCCATGTGACCACTCCTCCCATCCCGCTGCGCGACCGCATCACCCTGATTGTCGACCGCCAGAAGCTGCTCCTCTATCGAGTGGATTACAGCGAGGTGGAGCGTGCGCTGAAGACAGCTTTTAAGTCCAACACCGTCTCCACCCTCCGCTCTTATCAGCAATATCTGCCCATAGGCATTGCCAGCACAGAGAAGAAGATTGAGGACGTACTGACCACAACCCTCGTGGCTACACGCGCCGATAAGGAGGGAAAGGTGTCGGAGATACCTCTCAGCCGACTGGTGACGATGGCCCGTAGTCAAGACCTCAAGAGTATTTCGGCTGGCAAGAACGGCACGTTTGTGCCGCTGGCCTACAACGGCGTAGACAAAGCTGAGCCGCTGGTGAGCGACATCCAGCGCGGGGTTGATACCGACAAAGACTGGGAGGTGGAGTTTTCAGGCGCCATCTTTTCCAATGCCCAGATGATGCGCGAGCTGGTGGTGATACTCCTGCTCTCCGTCCTGCTGATGTATTTCATCCTCTGTGCCCAATTTGAGAGCTTCCTTCAGCCTCTGATAGTGCTCCTCGAAATCCCCCTCGACACTGCCTTTGCTTTGGTGACACTGTGGCTCTGTGGCCACACTCTCAACCTGATGTCGGCCATCGGTATAATCGTGACCTGCGGTATCGTGGTCAACGACTCGATATTGAAGATCGATGCCATCAACGAGCTGCGCGCTCAAGGCATGCATATCGATGAGGCCATCCATACGGCAGGACGTCGCCGACTGCGACCAATCATTATGACCTCCCTCACCACGATTCTGGCTATGGTGCCGATGCTCTTCACCAATGATATGGGGTCGGAGCTGCAGCGCCCTCTCGCTATAGCTATGATAGGCTCGATGGTGGTGGGCACGGTGATAAGCGTGTTCATAATCCCTCTCGTCTATAGGATGACGTATATAAGAAGTGATAAGTAGGAAGTCAAAAGTCAAAAGTCAAGAGTCAAAAGTCAAGAGTCAAAAGTCAAGAGTCAAAAGTCA
>JAJBVL010000053.1 GCA_020859845.1 Bacteroidales bacterium | reverse complement strand
ACAAGGTTATAATATTTCAAGAATAGGCGGTTTATATATCTTTCCTATGCAAATTAGAGAAAGTGGGGGCGAGATTTTGTGGCTCGGCAAAAAAGTAGTATCTTTGTGCGCTAATTGCGAGAGGTCTATCCCTGCGGGGAAATGGCCAATCCCTTGTTTGCGACAACGAAATCAAAATTATCACAAATATTAAATGGCAACCCTAGAAAAAATCAGAAGCAAATCAGTGCTTTTGTTGATCATCATTGGTGCAGCTTTGATAGCCTTCATCATTGGTGACTTCTTCACGTCGGGCCGCACATTCTTCGGCACCGGCACCACAGTGGCCAAAGTAGGCTCCCACAAGATTGATGTACAAGAATTTCAGCGCCGCGTAGAGCAGGCCAACCAGCAAGCTCAGCAGAACAACCAGAAGGTTGACCAAGCAGCCTTGCAGCAGCAAGTGCTCAACGCCATGATCGCCGAGAAGCTTTATCGCCAAGAGCTTAGCGACCTCGGTCTGACCGTGACCGACGCCGAGCTCAGCGACGCTATGCTTGGCAGCGGCAGCGCCTACCTCGACCGCATGATTCAGCAACAGACAGGCCTTGAAAGCGCAGCCCAGCTCCACGATATGGCCTTCAACCCCGTGAAATATGGCCTCGACGAGCAGCAGGCTCTCCAGCTTCGCGCCTATTGGCTCCAGCTCGAGCAGCAGATGGAGGAGACCCTGCTACAGCAGAAGTTTCAGACTCTCTTTGCTGGCACACTCGTAGCCAACCAGCTCGATGCTCGCGCTCTCTACGACGACAACATCGCCACACGCCGCGTGGCCTACGTCAAGAAAGACTTCACCAGCCTCAACAACGACGACTATCAGGTGAGCTCCGACGAGGTGCGCGACGCCTGGAACAAGCAGAAGGGCCAATACCTTATCCCCGAAGAGACCCGCACCATCAGCTATATCGACGTAGAGATTACTCCCTCGCGTGAGGACATGGTAGCAGCCGAGCAGAAGGTGGAGAACGCCATCGCCCAGCTCAACACCCTCCCCGACACCGAAGGCGTGAATAGCGACATCGACTTCGTGGTTGACCGCCGCAAGCAAGTGATATCACAGATTCGCGACAACCAGCTCAAGAAGTTTGTCGACACCACCGCCGTTGGCCGCGCAGGCCTCGTGTCGCGTATCGGCAACGACTTCACCCTGGGCAAGGTGCTCGGTCGCAGCAACGAAGTAGACTCTGTCAACATCGACTTTATCGTCCTCGCTGGCACACAAGCCGACGTTGACTCTATGCTCCGCGCCGTCAACGCCGCTGGCAGTGGCTGGATGAACGTAGTAAGCGCCAACCCCAACGTGCAGGGCACACAGGAAGATATGTGGGTGTCGCTCATTGACCCCAACATCACCTCCCTGCGCGAACAGCTCCTTAGCTGCCCCACAGGCACCTTCTTCACCCCCGACAGCGTAGTGACTCAAGGCGCACGCCTCTTCCGTGTCAACCAGCGCAAGGCTCCTGTAGCCGTGGCCGACATAGCCGTTATCTCCTACAAGGCTGAGCCCTCACGCGCCACCGTCAACCAGCTTGAGAGCACCCTCCAGAGCTTCCTCAACGCCAACCCCACGGCAGAGGACTTTGTGAAGAACGCACAGGATGCAGGCTACGCAGCTATCCCCACGCAGGTGACAGCCTCTACGCCTCAGATAGGCCGCTTCCCCGACACCCGCGCTGTGGTCAGCTGGGCTATGGATGCTAAGAAGGGACAAGTATCCGGCATCATTGGCGAGGAAAGCAACGGACGCCTCTTGGCAGCCGCCCTCACCGACATCTATGACGACTACGTACCTGCTCGCGACCCACAAGTCAACATGGCTCTTACCACCAAGGTGCGCAACGACAAGAAGGCTGCCGCCCTCATCGAGCAATATAAAGGCAAAGGCACCACGCTGGCCGACTACGCACAGGCAATGGATAGCCGCATCGACTCCACCCGCGTCAACTTCGGCCAAATGTCGGCCTTCATGCCCGGCATCGGTGGTTCAGAGGTGGCTGCTCGCGTAGCTTTGGCTCCCGCTGGCGCCATCGTTGGTCCTATGCAGGCCAACTCGGGCGTAGTGGTAGTAGAAGTGGTTGAAGTAGACGACCAAGGCCGTCCCTACAACTACGAGGAGAGCGCCAACCTCTACAGCCGCACACGTGGCGCCGCCGCTCTCGGCAACGCCCTTCCCCGTATCCTTCAGGGCAACCAGAAGATTACCAACAACCTCTTGAAATTCTACCGCAACTAAGCGACACCCCCCATACAAGGGAGTGGGTCAAAATAGCACTATCCACGGCGAATCCCGTAGGGATTCTTCCAAATAGCTTTAAATAGCTCCTACCCTACACACAAATCGGCGCCTTTGGCGCCGATTTTGGGTATAAGGGTAATATCCATGCTATCTATGTGAAATAACCCCTACGGGGTTTACACGCCTTACGAAAGTTTCATCAAATCAAACTTATTATCCATGAAAAGTATACGCGAACTATATCGTATCGGGACAGGGCCATCAAGCAGTCATACCATGGGACCACGCCGCGCCGCCCAACTCTTTGCAGAACGTACACCGGGCGCTGCCCGCTACCTCGTGACCCTCTATGGGAGCCTTGCCGCTACGGGCAAAGGCCACATGACCGATGTAGCTATCCTCGACACCCTCAATCCTCACGCTCCCTGCGAAATCGATTGGCAACCCACGGTGTTTCTCCCCTTCCACCCCAATGGCATGCTCTTCCGCGCCTACGACGCCGAGGGCCAGGAGATTGACCAATGGACAGTGTTTAGCGTAGGCGGTGGTGCCTTAGCCGAAGAGGGTGTCTCCACGATGGCTTCGCCCGACGTCTACGACATGAGCAAACTCACCGACATACTCCATTGGTGTCAAAAAAACGGACGTGCCTTTTGGGAGTATGTGGAGCTGTGCGAAGGGCCCGAGATTTGGGACTATCTGGCCCAAGTGTGGCAGACGATGAAGGACGCTGTGGAGCGTGGACTGGAGAAGGAAGGTGTCCTACCAGGCCCTCTCAAACTTCCACGCCGCGCCACGACATATTATGTTCGCGCCACAGGCTACAAGAACAATCTCCAGAGCCGCGGCCTCGTGTTCTCATACGCGCTGGCTGTGAGCGAAGAGAATGCCTCGGGAGGCGTGATAGTCACTGCCCCTACCTGCGGTTCGTGTGGCGTCATACCTGCCGTGCTATATCATCTATGGAAAAGCCGCGACTTCTCGCTGGCCCGCATCTGCCGTGCGCTGGCTACTGCCGGACTGATAGGCAACGTCGTGAAGCACAACGCTTCGATTGCCGGTGCCGAGGTGGGATGCCAAGGTGAGGTGGGCGTGGCCTGCGCCATGGCTGCCGCGGCTGCCAACCAGCTATTTGGAGGCACACCAGCCCAGATAGAATATGCTGCCGAGATGGGCTTGGAGCACCACCTGGGCATGACGTGCGACCCCGTATGCGGCCTCGTGCAGATACCCTGCATAGAGCGCAACGCTTACGCTGCAGCACGCGCCTTGGATAGCAACCTCTACTCAACCTTTACCGACGGCATCCATCGTGTGTCGTTTGACCGCGTGGTGGAGGTAATGAAGCAGACAGGCCACGACCTTCCCTCCATCTACAAAGAGACCTCCGAAGGTGGCCTCGCCACCGCGTGGGAACACGAGTGAAAATGGCTTTTGGCCATTTTTTAAGGCAAGAGGCAAAAGTAAAAAGGCAAAAGTAGCCATCCGGATGCTACTTTTGCCTTTTTACTTTTGACTTTTTACTTTTGACTTTTGACTTATGACTTTTTACTTAATAATCAGCTCGTCGGTGAAGAGGACGCCAGATGAGGCATCAGCCTGATAGCGCACGTAGCGAGCCTCTGATTGGCCTTCCCAAGCAAACTCGGTGAAGGTGACCTCATCGTCGACCACGCGCTCCATATCGATACGCTTCAGCTCCTCATAGCTCTCGCCATCCTTGCTGACGGAGATTACTACGCTCTCAGGACGATACACGTCGGGGCCGCAAATCTGCATGAACGTAGCGCCTATATAAGTGATGGGCTCCACCTTCTCCAGATCGATAGTGACATCCATGTGGGAGAGGAAGCCCTGCCAGCGATAGTCGTTGTAGTTCCACCCGCCACGCTGTCCGTCGACGAGAGTAGAGTCGCCGTTGCAGGGATACTGACGCCACCAGCGGCGATTGTAAGTGACAGTCTTGCCTTTGGCGAGATGATCTACAGGCTGAGTAGCTTCGGGACGATTACCCACCTCGGTAGCGAGGTCAAATACATGATAGCCTTGCGAAGCAAGATACTCGTTAAACTTTTCAGCACGCGGCTTGAAGTCGGCCCATGAGCGCTCCTCCTGAGGAGTCCAGCCAATCTCGGCAATAGCCAGCAGACGAGGATAGATCATATACTCGGCATGCTCAGCTGTAGGAATGTATTCACACCATAGATTGCCTTGCACGCCGATAATCATGGGCCTCACATCGCTTGCAAGCGTGTCGGGTACGGGATTGTAGCTATACACCTTCTCCAGCGGCAGATAGCCACCGATAGCCTGAGGCTGAGTGGAGGGTGCATCTTGATAGCCATCCAGATAGCAGTAAGCACCTGGGCTCATAATAGCCTTGTGACCTCCATGGGCAGCACGGATGCCGCCCTCGGTGCCGCGCCACGACATCACAGTGGCGTTAGGGGCCAGTCCGCCTTCCATTATCTCATCCCAGCCAATGATGTCGCGCCCCTTGGAGTTGACATACTCCTCCATGCGGGTGATAAGATAGCTCTGGAGCTCATCTACATCCTTGAGGCCCTTCTGACGCATCAGACGCTGACAGCGAGTGCAGTTGCGCCAGCCCTGCTTACCAGCCTCGTCGCCACCTATATGAATATAATGGGAAGGGAAGAGGTCGATCACCTCGTCGATTACGTCCTGCAGGAACTCATAGGTCTCCTCATTGCCCACACAGAAATCCTGCCCGTCGGCCACTGGCACGCAGCCGAGCTCGGGATAAGCGGCCAGCACCTCGCCTGAGTGAGAAGGCATCTCTATCTCGGGAATGACGGTGATATAACGGTCGGCGGCGTAAGCCACGATGTCGCGCACCTCATCCTGCGTCAGGAAACCGCCATGGGCTGTAGAGTCGGTGGCGTTGCAGTAGCGATGGCCATTCTCGCCCCATTCCTTCCACGTCTCCTCGGGGCGCCAAGCGGCATACTCGGTGAGGCGAGGATACTTCTTTATCTCGATGCGCCAACCGGCGGCGTCGGTCAAGTGGAGGTGCAAGCGATTGAGCTTCAGCTGAGCCATTGCGTCGATTTGCTTCTTGATAAAGTCGGCATCGCGATAATGGCGCGAGATATCAAGCATCAAGCCACGATACTCCATGCGAGGCTCGTCGACGATGACCACACCTGGAATCAGCCCTTGCCCCTCGCGATTCATCTGAGCGAGTGTCTGAAGTCCATAAAATAGGCCAGCGCCATCCAATGCCTCTATTGCCACGCCTTGATCGGTCACTGACAAGGTATAGCCTTCAGGTGAGGTAACGCCCTCAAGCGATGGACTAATGGAGAGCGAGATGTCGGCCCCTTCGTCGGGCTTAAGAGCTGCCTGCGGCCACACCTCGGTGATAGCCCCCATCAGACGCTCACTGTCGGGTACTGGAGCGGCGATATTGATCATTGGAGCGTCAGGTATCTGGTAAGCCGAGCCCTTCTGCTCAATAGAAGCCGGCTGGGGGATAACGGCAGGCGCTGGAGCCTGCTTAGAGCATGCTCCCAATGCGAGGAGCATAGCTGCGGAGAGAAAAATCTTAGTGTATTTCATCGTTAGGGTTAATATATGATATTCAATTGGTCAAGCTCCTCCATCACGCCATCGAGAGCGCGAGTGGGAGCGAGCATCTTCACTGTATCGTCTTTGCGCAACCAGAGCATCTGCTTCTTGGCATACACGCGAGTGTTTTTGGCTATACGTGCTATAGCCGTCGGTCGATCCAAGCGCCCCTCCATCATGGCAAACATCTCTTTGTAGCCTACGGTGTTGAGCGCATTGAGATGACGCTGGGGATAAAGCGCCTCAGCTTCGGCCTCCAGCCCTCGGGCTATCATGTCATCAACCCTCCGGTTGATTCGCTCAAAAAGCTCTTCGCGCTCGTAGCCTATCGCCACCTTAACCACTCGAAATGGACGCTCTTTAGCTTTGCCTGTAAGGATAGCCGAGGCAGGACATCCCGCCTCTATACATATCTCAATGGCATGGATAATGCGTCGCCAATTCTTCTGATCGAGGCGCGCATAGGAGGCAGGGTCAAGGCGCTCAAGCAAGCGCAGCATATAGTCAAGGCCACGCTTATTATAAAGCTCCTTCACCTCTTGTCGCACTCGGGAGGATATCGTTGGGATATTGTCAATGCCATACGTTACGGCATCGATATACATCATCGAGCCGCCACACATCACGGCCACCTCCCCTTTCTCCCACATGCTTGGCAGAAGTTCCAACACTTGCTCCTCATACATCGCTGCGCTATAATACGCATCGAGCGGCAGCGTCTCGACAAAGTGGTGGGCGACGAGCGCCCGCTGCTCGGGGGTTGGAGCAGCCGTGCCGATAGGCATCCCTTTATATATCTGACGCGAATCGGCGCCTATGATGTCGGTACCCAGCCGCTGCGCCACGTCGATGGCCAGCGCCGTCTTGCCCGACCCCGTAGGACCGGTTATCACCAGGAGAGTAGGCTTCTTATCCAACCTCAAGCCTTTACGACGCCCTCACCCACCAGACGAGCAATCTCCACGATAGTCATCGTGGCCTTCTCCATCGAGGGTATTGGCACAAATTCATAACGGCCGTGGAAGTTGAGGCCCCCGGCAAAGATATTGGGGCACGGTAGGCCCTTGAACGATAGCTGAGCGCCATCTGTGCCGCCGCGTATAGGCACCACGTGGGGCGTCACGCCAGCGCGCCGCATAGCCTCCTCGGCCACCTCGATGATATGCATCACGGGCTCTATCTTCTCGCGCATGTTGTAGTACTGGTCTTGAATCTCCAGGGAGGCCACGCCGGGAAACTCATTGTTGATCTTGCGCGTCAGATGCTCCATCTCCTTCTTGCGACGTTCAAAGCGGTCGCGGTCGTGGTCGCGAATAATGTAGGTCAGGACGGTCTTCTCCACGGTTCCCTCAATCGAGGTGAGATGATAAAATCCTTCGTAGCCTTCGGTGTGCTCAGGAGTCTCCCAGCGGGGAAGCATGATGATAAACTGATTGGCGATGCGAATAGAATTGATCATCTTATGCTTGGCGTAGCCAGGGTGGACGTTGCGGCCTGTGAAAGTGATGCGAGCCACTGCTGCGTTGAAGTTTTCATACTCCAGCTCTCCCACCTCGCCGCCATCCATCGTGTAGGCCCAGTCGGCGCCAAAGCGCTCCACGTCAAACTTATGAGCGCCCTGACCTATCTCCTCGTCGGGGTTGAAAGCGATGCGTATTTTGCCATGCTCTATCTCGGGATGCTTCTGGAGATATGCCACAGCAGAGATTATCTCAGCGATGCCCGCCTTGTCGTCGGCTCCAAGAAGGGTGTTGCCGTCGGTCACTATGAGGTTTTGGCCCACATAGTTGAGCAGCTCGGGAAACTCCGAGGGGGAAAGCACTATCTGCTTATCGGCGTTGAGCGTTATATCCTGGCCATCATAATTCTCCACGATACGCGGTGCCACGTGGCGTCCCGACATGTCGGGCGACGTGTCGAGGTGGGCTATAAAGCCGATGGTAGGCACTCCGGGCTTAGAAGTGTTGGCTGGGAGGGTGGCCATCAGGTAGCCATTGTCGTCGAGGGTGATATCTTCGAGGCCCATCTGCTGGAGCTCTTCTTGAAGATGCTGGGCAAAAATCATCTGCCCAGGGGTGGAGGGGGTGAGGTTGGTGAGCTCGTCGCTCTGAGTGTCAAACCTCACATATTGCAGGAAACGGTCTACTACAGTCATGGTAGAGTAACAGAGGGATAGAAATTAGAGGGATAGAAATTAGAGGGATAGAAATTAGAGGGACAGAATTTAGAGGGAGAGAATTTAGAGGGTTTGGAATGCAAAGTTAATAATTTTTTCGGTCGTGATGAGCCACAATTGGCAAGAAATGTGTATCTTTGCGCGCAATAAAATACAGAACGCTTTTCTATATGTCATTTATTGCAGATCGAGTACAGATGGATGGCCTCACATTTGACGATGTGTTGCTCATCCCAGCTTATTCCGAGGTGTTGCCTCGCGAAGTTAATCTCCAGACCAAGTTTTCGCGTAATATCAATCTCAACGTGCCTCTGGTATCTGCGGCAATGGATACCGTCACCGAGGCACGTCTTGCTATCGCTATCGCTCGCGAAGGCGGTATAGGCGTCATCCACAAAAACATGTCAATCGCCGAACAGGCACGCCAGGTCCACGCCGTGAAGCGCGCCGAGAATGGCATGATCTACGACCCTGTCACTATCAAGCGAGGCTCCACCGTGGCCGACGCCCTGGCCATGATGGAGGAATACCATATCGGTGGCATCCCTGTAGTAGATGACGACCGCCGCCTGGTGGGCATCGTCACCAATCGCGACCTCCGCTTTGAGCGCAATCTCCAGCGCCCCATCGACGAGGTGATGACCAGCGAGAATCTCGTGACCACCAACCAGTCGACCAATCTCGAAGAGGCAGCCCAAATCCTCCAAGAACATAAGATTGAGAAGCTCCCCGTGGTGGATGCCGATGGGCGCCTCATAGGTCTCGTCACCTACAAAGACATCACCAAAGCCAAGGACAAGCCCAACGCCTGCAAGGACTCCCGCGGACGTCTGCGCGTAGCTGCCGGAGTGGGTGTGACGGCCGACTCCATGGAGCGCGTCGACGCGCTGGTAGAGGCTGGCGTTGACGCCATCGTCATCGACACAGCCCACGGCCACAGCAAAGGCGTGGTGGGCGTGCTGAAAGCCGTCAAGGAGAAGTATCCTCAGATAGACGTAGTGGTGGGCAACATCGCCACTGGCGACGCCGCACGCTACCTTGTGGAGAACGGAGCCGACGGTGTGAAGGTGGGCATAGGTCCTGGCAGCATCTGTACCACACGCGTCATAGCAGGCGTTGGTGTGCCTCAGCTGAGCGCCGTCTACGATGTGGCTAAGGCCCTGCAGGGCACTGGAGTGCCACTCATCGCCGATGGAGGCATCCGTTATTCAGGCGACATCGTGAAGGCCTTGGCCGCAGGTGCCTATAGCGTGATGCTCGGCGGTATGCTGGCAGGCGTTGAGGAATCGCCCGGCGAGACCATCATCTACAATGGCCGAAAGTATAAAGCATATCGCGGCATGGGCTCTTTGGAGGCTATGGAGAAGGGGTCGAAGGACCGCTACTTCCAGGCCGGCGAGACCGACGTGAAGAAACTCGTGCCAGAAGGTATCGCCGCCCGCGTGCCATTCAAGGGTGCTCTCTATGAGGTGACCTATCAGATGCTCGGCGGCCTGCGCTCAGGCATGGGTTATCTCGGCGCTGCCAAGATTGAAGACCTCCACAAGGCGAAGTTTACACGCATCACCAATGCTGGAGTAGCTGAGAGTCATCCCCACGACGTGGCCATCACCAGCGAAGCCCCCAACTATAGCTCATCACATCAATAATCTATAAGCCTAATCTATTTTTAGACATCACAATGCTTAAATCCTCCCCTATCATGTGGCTGCGCTCTGGCGTAGCCACATTGTTGCTTGCTACGGCGCTGAGCGCTGGCGCTGCTAAGGCCGAGAAAGATCAGCCAGCGCTGACGGTGAATGGTCAGGACGTGATGCTCAGCGAATTTGAGTATCTCTACACCGACAATCTGCCTGCCGATAGCATCCGCGAGAACCTCGACCACTATATCAACCTCTTCGTCGACTATCGCTTGAAACTCGCCGAGGCCTACGCCGAGCAACTCGACACCCTCCCCGACCTGAAGAAGGAATACGTGTATTATCGTCGCGACCTTGCTCGCCCTTATATCGAGGACGAGACCGTCATTGACAGCCTGATACAGAACGCCTATAGCCACTACCTGACCAATCGCGACGTATGGCATCTGATGGTGCAGCCCCAGACACCCACCAGCAGCCCTGAGCAGCAACGTGAGCTCATCGACAGCCTGCGCTCATGCATCGCCGGCGGTGAGCTCTTTGGCGCCATCGCTGAGCGCTACTCAGCCGACCCGGGTGCCAAGACGAATGGTGGCCATATAGGTGTAGTGCCAGTGGGTCGCTTCCCCTACCAGTGGGAAGACATGGCGTATGACACTCCTGTAGGCACACTTTCCGAAGTATTCTCAACGCCCTACGGTCTTCATGTGCTCTACGTTGAGGCCGAGACCATTGCCGACAGTGTACCTGAGTTTTATCAGGTGCGTCCTGCCATCGAGCAGGCCATGAAGCGTGATGGCCGCATGAATGCCGGGCTTCAACGCCGCTTGGAGCAACTCAAGACAGTCTATCCTTCGCAGATACTCTCCGCCGGCCGCGACTCTCTTGAGGCCGTCTTTACCCGCTGCAACGGCTATAACCAGGAGGCCCACGACGAGCTTTCGCTTATCGCTACCCCCCTGCTTCAGATTGCCGACAGCGTAGTGACCGTAGCCGACCTCTCTTCGCCCCTGCCCGTGGTGAGTATCCCCGTTGACCGCGCCATGCCAGCATTTGACGAAGTGATAACACGCCGCATCAACAACACCACTCTCGAGATGGCCATCGAAGCCGCCGAGGCTCAGGACCAGGAACTGGCCCATATGGTGTCGAAATTCCACGACGGACTGCTCATCTACGAGGTGACCAATCGCAATGTGTGGGAAGCCGGCAAGGACCAGAAGAAGCAAGAAGAGTATTTCGCTCAGCATCGCCCCGACTATGCGTGGGGCGCTCCTCGCTACAAGGGCTGGATAGCCATCCTCCCCTCCGATACTCTCAAGCTTAGGGTAGTGCGCTTTATCGACGAACATAAGAATATTGATGGCGACAGCCTCTCGACGCTCCTGAGGAAGACCTTCAAGGGGATTCGCACCGAGAAGGTCGTGACGGCCCAAGGCGTAAGCCCATGGGTTGACTACGCCGTATTTATGGGTGAGCGTCCTCAGCGCGAAGAAGGCTCGAGGATAGCCGACGTGGTGCCTTTCTGTGGCCGCATGATAGGGCAGCCCGAAGAGGTAGGCGACGTGCGTGGAGCGGTGGCCCGCGACTATACCGACCTCCTGGAGCAAGAGTGGATGGCGTCGCTTCGCGAGAAGTATCCCGTCACCATCCACCGCAAAGCCTTCAAGAAGATCAAGCCCAAGGAATAATCCCTTTATTTCTACCATCCAAGAGGGGACCGCTAATCAAATGGCGGCTCCCCTCTTTGTTTATTCCCGTGTATTCATTACCTTTGCACATTCCTTCCTTAACGCATTGATTTTTATTATGCTGCCTCCACTAGTAAAATACCCAATCGGCATTCAGAGCTTCTCTAAGCTTCGCGAAGATGGCTATCTTTATATTGACAAAACGGGCTATTTGCACCGTCTTGTTAAAAATGGCATTTGCTACTTCATTTCCAGGCCACGACGGTTTGGGAAAAGTCTTCTGCTCACTACCTTAGAAGCCTATTTTCGGGGAGAAAAGAATCTCTTTGAAGGATTAGCCATCTATGATTTAGAGAAAGAGTGGAAGGTATACCCCGTGGTGCGCATTGACTTCAACGCTGCTGGGGGAGTAAGCCACGAAGATTTGCGTTCATTCCTCCTCTCCAGAATCAAGCGATATGCCGAGGACTTTGGAGTAGAAATCGACCCTGCCTTGACCGAGCCAGGCCAACGCTTCGGCGACCTCATTCAGCAACTACACAAGAAGACTGGTGAAAGAGTAGTGGTACTCATCGACGAGTATGACAAAGGCCTCGTAGAGACGCTCCATGATGAGAAGGCGCTGGGACTAAATGAGACCCTCCTGCGCGGATTCTTCTCCCAACTCAAGGCACAAGATGAGCACCTACGCTTCGCTATGCTCACGGGAGTGGCTCGTTTCAAGTATCTCACCATCTTCTCGGGCCTCAATAACCTCAACGACATCTCGCTCGACCCTGAGTATGCGGCCATCTGCGGCATTACTCTTGAGGAGTTGGAGCATAATCTTCGCCAAGAGGTAGAGGCTATGGGCCAAAGGCTCAAGCTGGATTATCAAGCCACCTTAGACGTGTTAATCCAACGCTATGACGGCTACCAATTTACCGAAGAGGGGATACGAGTGTTCAATCCTTTTAGCCTTCTTTGTGCGTTGAGCAAGAAGCGACTTGCCAATTTTTGGCTGATGAGCGGCACATCGCGGGTGTTTATGCGCTATATCCAAGGGAGCGACTTTCAACTTGCCGACCTCCTTGACACCTGGGCAACAGAGGGGGAACTTTCGGCACGCTATTCACGCCAAAACCCAATCCCTCTGCTTTATCAGACGGGCTATCTCACGATAAAGGACAGTCGCGGGGCTTTATATCGCCTTGGCCTTCCCAATGGAGAGGTGAGGTCAAGCCTTGTGGAGGAGTTAATCCCTACCTACTTGAAGGAAAGAGAGTCCAAGGGACTTTTACAGGTCGAAGACCTCAAGCAGATGGTTGTGGATGGCGAGCCTGAGCGCTGGTTGCCCCTTCTGCGGTCGATGCTTGCAAGCGTACCCTACGAAGAGCTTGAATACAAGACCGTCGAGAAGAGTTTCCACCTGATGGTCTACATGGTGTTTCTGATGCTGGGTATTGAGACACGCGCCGAGGTGTCGGTGGCTGGGGGGCGCATCGACATGGTGGCGCAAACGCCCCGCTTTGTCTACGTGATGGAGTTTAAAGTAGACAGTACTGCCCAAGAGGCTCTTGACCAAATCAACAGCCGCGATTATGCCCTTCCCTACGAGGCCAGCGGACGCCGCGTGTTCAAGATTGGCATCCCCTTCAGCTCCGCGACCCGCACAATGGGAGAGTACTTAATAGAAAACTAAGGGCAAAAGGTAAAATTAGCCAATTTAGGATTTAGAAGCCATAATTTTGGATTAATTTGAATTATTTTTCTTATATTTGTCAATTCAAATTTTAATCCTCTAATCATGGCTAAAATCCTTGAAATCCATTTGGAGCATTCTCATCGGAAAGAGACGCCAACAGCGCCTCTTCGAGTGGCGTACAGTGACAATGCTTGGAGGGTGGCTGACTTTAAGATGGTATTGATGATGCTATAGCCAGATATCGAGTATTGGCCAATGACTATACCACCCAGTTTATAGTGCTCACGCCTCCCGATTCCCAATTATAATAATTAAATCTTAATAATCACTATGTCACTTAGGAGAACTCGTGTCATAATCCTCTTTTTAGTCTGTGTGAATTTCTTCATGCTGGCTCTAGAACAACGCCCAGAAGGAGAGCTCCGCTATTATCTGCTCAAAGGGCTCCACTACGCCTATGTCGACCGAGCCGCTGCTGATACTATTGGTCATTCAGCTCATATTATTTGGGGGGGGAAATAACAAAGTGTTTTTTTTTCAACCACCGCGCTATATGGGTATCAATTCCCAGGTTATGTGGAAGGAGTTTATTTCCCTGAAAGCGGAGAAATAGAAATTCAAGTGCCACAGGAGATTAACGATGGCGTATATGTAGGCTTCGTGAAACGCTTAGGGTACTTTGAGCCTTCCTCCTATACCCTATATATGGACAACAGCTTCACCTTGGAACAAGAGCCTAAGACAGTGACCTTTACAATGGATGATAATGGTATAGTGAGGTATGCCTCTTCAAAGGTACGTCTAATTATAGACATGGACACAGCGTTCTATGCAGTTAACCCCTACACTACGATACCAACGCTTCCTGTGTATACCGACCCTGAGTATGTATTTTGCAAGGTCTCTGACCATCCAATGAATAATAGTGGATGGTTTGACTCATGCTTGGAGTATATTCCATTTGACCTCTCAGTAGCCGAACTTCCCTCCGACTTGAACTGGGAATATTGGGCCTATAAAGACAATTCTCATTCTGATTTCTTCACGGCAAGAAGAGTTGCCCAAAAATCAGACTCTCTATACATTTCAATAATAGGCACATACAGTAGCATATATCCCGAAAGCAAAGAATGGTTTTTGAGAGGGAAACGGCAAGGACAATATTTCACTTGGTCTGACCCCCAGCAATTAGGGGAGGGATATATGGATTTCATGTACGCGTCATCACAATTTATTACCTATATGGAGGATCCCGTTTTTCCTCAATCGATCAACTTGACCCCTATTTTTCCTGACGGCACCATTTGTTTTGATCAACTGTTGGTTACAGGACTGAATGGATTTAGTAGCCGGGCCTCGAGTTATGAACCTGATCATCAATTCACATGGGCGTTAGGGGCCACAGGGGAAAAATATCAATGGCTGAAAGAAGTAGCACTCAAACCACAGACCGACGTGGATTTTGCGTCAGCTTTGAAAGCACCCTCAACAATAAAGACACTGACCGCCAAAGGAACCATATCATTCTACCTGTCCTGCTATCCGATTAATGAGAGCGGTGCTGTGCTCCCCGTTCATTCCTTATCGCTGCGTGTCTATCTCGATGACGAGGTATATGACGAGGTCTCTCTGAAATATACCAATCTCCTAGACAATAATACTTTCTTCACTTATACTCCTAACAAGGATGAGATGATTTCCGATATCTATTTATACCGAGGATTAAAACTTCCAGAATCATTATCCAACGCAAGAGTGGAGGCAACGCTCGTGCTCAACGACCCCTTGATAGCCGACCATGAGCTGGAGAGCGCCCGCACCTTGCTTCAGGATGACGCGGCCATTGAGGCTATCAAGGCCGACAGCCGCGAAGTCAGCGTCAAGTGGTACGACCTCAACGGCGTGGAGCTTCCCGCGCCACGATCAGGCTCTCCCTGCCTGCGCGTCGCCATCATGAGCGACGGCTCCCATAAGGTAGAGAAAATCTGCGCTCGGTAGGCCTCTAAGGCTATGATACTCTCTGGGAAAAGCAAATGATAGTTAAGGATTTGTAGAGGCGGTCTAAAAGTGGTAACTTTGCAGAAGAATGAACCACTCTATGAGTAACGCCGCTGACGCTTGGGCGTCATGCATCGTCATGCTCTCTTCGCGTCCCCGCATAACCAGCTAATTCACAATTTCTTAGCCGCTTATGCAGGATTAAGCGCATTGTCTTATCCCTACCCTACCTATCAAGCTTACCCATATTGAAGTCGCTTCGCAACCTAAGGAGCAATAAAGACGCACGCTCGGTGGCCAGCAATTTTGCTTGGCTTTCCATCCTCCAGATAATGAGCTATGCGTTTCCGCTGATTACAATCCCCTACGTTGCCCGCATTGTGGGGACCGACGGTATAGGCGATATAGCTTTTGCAGCAGCTGTGATGATATGGTTTCAGACCGTGGCGGAGTGGGGCTTCAACCTCACAGCCACGCGCGATATCGCCGTCAATCGCGAAAATCCCCAGAAAGTCAACCATATCTTTACGTCGGTCTTCATCAGCCGCGTTCTGCTGATGATAGTCAGCGGCTTGGTGCTTGCTATCCTAATATGGCTCATACCCAAATTTAGAGCCAACTGGCTCATACTCTTCTATACTTTTCTGATGATTCCCGGGCAGGTATTGGCCTGCGACTGGCTATTTCAAGGCCTTGAGAAGATGAAGTATATGACCATCCTCAACGTCCTTGCCCGCACCATCTTTACAGCTCTGATATTCATCTTTATCAAGCAGCCCACCGACTATGTCCTCCAGCCCCTCTTTCTCTCCCTGGGGTTTATCGTCTCAGGAGCCATCTCTTTCTATATCATTCTTGGCCCCTACAAGGTGAGGCTTACCAAAGTGACCCTCGCCGACATTGGAGCGACCATCAAGAGCAGCGCCGACGTATTTATCAACACCATCCTGCCCAACTTCTACAACGCTTTCTCGGTGATGCTCCTGGGCTTTTGGGGAGGTCCTTACTACAATGGTATTTACGATGCTGGCCATAAGTGTGTCAACATATCCAATACCCTCTTTGGAGTGATGTCGCGCGCCTTTTTCCCCTTCTTGTCGCGCCGCATTGACCGCCACAACATCTACCAGAAGATAAGCCTTGCTGGCGCCATACTGTGCGCGCTAGTGCTCTTCATCTTCGCACCGTTGATAATAGACCTTCTCTATGGCGAAGCCTTCATGAAAGGTGTCATCGTCCTGAGGATACAGAGTCTGGTGGTTATCTTCTACGTGCTCAACGATGTGTATGGTAAAAACTATCTTATCATCGTGCATCAAGAGCGCCTCCTGCGAAATATCACAGCCGTATGTTCCCTCATTGGTTTTGCCATGGCATTCCCCATGGTGTATTATCTTAAAGATATAGGGGTGGCCATTACCACCACCGTCTCCCTGGGCCTAATCGGCATCTCAACCTTTATTGCATCTCGACGCCTTCAGAAAAAGGCAGTAACCACACATCAACCCTAATGGAAGGATCATTCTTTGACAAAGTGAGGCGAAACGCCTGGAAACACATCTTCAGGCATTTTGTCAGCGACGAGACCTACCTGCGAGGCCTCTATCGCAGTTTTTTTGGCCGTCCTCTTAATTTAGACCATCCACAGACCTACTGCGAGAAGCTGCAGTGGCTCAAGCTCTACGACCGTCACCCCGAATATGGCACTCTCGTAGACAAAGAAGCTGTCAAAACTCATGTGGCCTCCCTCATTGGCGAGGAGCATATTATACCCACCTATGGCGTGTGGGACCGTCCTGAAGATATCGACTACGACTCGCTGCCCGACGACTTCGTATTGAAGGCTACCCACAATAGCGGATGTTTCGTGATATGCCACGACAAGACGAAGCTCGACAAACAGAGAATCAACAAGAAATTTCGCCGAGCGCTGAAGGCCGACTACGCCGACACCTACAAAGAGTATCCCTATGCCTACGTGAAGCCGCGCATCATCGCCGAGAAGTATATGGAAGACGAGAGTGGCGAACTACGCGACTACAAGTTCTTCTGCTTTGACGGCAAACCCGAGCTGATGTTTGTGGCTCTGGACCGTCAGAAGGAGGGCGAGGAGACCAAATTTGACTTTTACGACATGGACTTCCGCCACCTTCCAATCACCAATGGCCACCCCAATTCGCCCGTTGCCATCCCTAAGCCCAAAAGCTTTGAGAAGATGAAGGAGATAGCCGCCATCCTCTCCAAGGGCTATCCCCACGTGAGAATCGACCTCTACGACATCAATGGCCAGATTTACTTCGGCGAATACACCTTCTTCCATTGGAGCGGCATCATACCCTTCGACCCCTCAGAGTGGGATCTCAAGATGGGCTCAATGATTCGGCTTCCACAAAGAGAAAAGTGAGCTGAGTATAATAAGAATCGCTTCTCGCGCGTTATAATTTATAAGACATCATACGAAGAGTTGATTTTTAATGCGAGTATTACACGTCACGACTAATTATCCCACCCCCGAGTATCCCATCTTTGGGATTTTCGTCAAGGAGCAGGTGGAGTCGCTTCGCGCCCAAGGCGTGGAGTGTGATGTGTTCTATTGCAACGGCCAGAACAAGGGCTTCCGCAAGTATATCACCTACGTCCCCAGCCTATGGTGGAAGGCCATCAGCGGCAAGTATGACGTGATCCACTGTCACCACGCCCTCAGCGCCATCATCTTGACGATGACCTTGGCGCCCTTCTTTAAGAAGACGGTGCTTTCTTACCAAAACGACCCCACACGCGAGTGGGGCGACAAGTGCTTCAAGCTCATGAACCGCTTGATGCGTCGCATGATAGTGAAGCTTCCCTCGGCCTACCTCAAGTATCCCAAGGTGCATTACCTCCCCAACGGCGTCAATCAAGACTTCTTCCGCCCCATGGACAAAGAAGAATGTAAGCGAGCTTTGGGTCTCGACCCCAAGAAGCGCTACATCCTGTTTATGGACAGCAACAAGCGTGTGCGCGAACAGAAGCGCAAAGACCGCTTTGACGCCACCCTTGATATCCTGCGCAGCAAGTATGGCTACACCGACATCGAAGCCATAGAGCTACGCAACACCCCCCGCCCCCTCATACCTCAATATATGAACGCTATCGACCTCCACCTGATAAGCAGCGACTTTGAAGGCTCGCCCAACTCGGTGAAGGAGTGTGTCACGTGCAACACGCCCGTGGTGTCGACCGACGTGGGCAACGTGCGCGAGATGATAGCGGACATCCCCGGTTGCTACGTGGCCTCTTCTCGAGCAGAAGTCACCACGGCCGAGGAATTGGCAGAGCTCTGCCATAAAGTGCTTTCGTCCTCCACCCCCTTTACTGGCAGAGAGGCCTTCCTGGCCAAAGGCTACGACATGGCCACCGTGGCTCGTCGCCTTATCAACGAAATCTACCAGTAAGCCTTTATCAACCAAGATTTTTGACCAAAGAAAAAAATGAGTAAACTCGTAGACGGCTCTATCATCGTGACATATCGCTGCCCCATGCGTTGCAAGATGTGCAACATCTGGGACAACCCCACTACACGCCAACAAGAATTCAAGCCCGAGCTTCTGGAGAAGCTCCCCATGATGAACTCAGTCAACATCACTGGCGGTGAGCCTTTCGTGCGCGAAGACATAGAGGAGATAGTGCAGATTCTCGAAAAGAAATCCAAGCGCATCGTATTCTCCACCAGCGGATTCTATAGCGACCGCATCATTGAGATGGCCAAGCGCCATCCTCAGGTGGGCTATCGTATCAGCATCGAAGGCCTCAGCTGCAAGAACGACGAGCTACGTGGCCGTCAAGGAGGCTTTGACAAAGGCCTCTCCACCCTACTCGAGCTGCGCCGCATGGGCATCAAGGATATAGGCTTTGGCATCACCGTCAGCAACAACAACTCGGCCGACATGCTCAACCTCTACGAGCTCAACAAGAATCTGGGCATGGAATTTGCCACCGCCTCGTTTCACAACTCATTCTACTTCCACAAGAGCGACAACAAGGTGACCAACAAGGACGAGGTGACGGCCAACTTTGACGAGCTTATCCAGCGACTGATGAAGGAAAACCATCCTAAGTCGTGGTTTCGTGCCTTCTTCAACTTGGGCCTCATCAACTATATCAACGATGGACGCCGTATGCTCCCCTGTGAGGCTGGCTCGGAAAACTTCTTCCTTGACCCCTTTGGCAACATCCTCCCCTGCAACGGCATGGAAGAGAGCTGCTGGTACGACACCATGGGCAATCTCCATGAGCAGACTTGGGAGGAGATATGGAATGGGCCAAAGGCCGAGGAGGTGCGACAGAAGGTAGCCACCTGCAAGAAAAGCTGCTGGATGATAGGCTCCGTCAGCCCAGTGATGAAGAAGTATATCACCAAGGTGGCTCCCTGGGTCATCAAAAACAAGCTCAAGGTGATGCGCGGAGGGCGCGTCGACACCACCTGCATCCCCTTCTACCACGTAGGCAACAACGACCTACAAGGCCTGCGAGGCAGCATTCAACCCAACCCCCATCAAGATACCAGCAAATAATACCCTTAGACCTTAGTTAATGAAAATAGCTTTTATAGGCGGCCGCGATATCAAGCGCATAGGTGGTATAGAGACCTACATGTACCATCTGTGTACGGAGCTTAAGCGTCGTGGTCACGAGCCTATTATGTACTGCGAGAGCGACCACGACGGAGAGGAATGGGTCAATGGTTTCCAGGTGATCCACCAAAAGTCGCCGCGCAGCAAACTCATCACAAAGCCTCTGCTGGGGCTGCGCGCCATCCGCCGTGTGCTCCGCGAGCACCCCGACATCGATGTATACCACTTCAACGCCTTCGGCTCGGGCCTCTTCGGCTGGTGGGCACGCATGAAAGGCAAGACCACCATCCTCCAGCTCCACGGCATAGAGTCGCGCCGCACGAAGTGGGGTATGCTGGCTCGCTCCATCATACGCATCGTAGAGCCATTGGTGGTGAAATGTAGTGCGCGCCATTGCACCTCTGTCTCTCTGGAGCAGGTCAACATCATCAACTGCTTCTTCCCCGGCAAGCGTTGCGTCTATATCCCAACGGCAGTCAACCTTATCGAGGAGGAGATTCATACACCAATTCTTGAGAAATATCATCTTGAGACGAAACGCTACTTCCTCTATCTGGGACGCTTGGTGCAAGACAAAAATCCCGACTATCTGATAAAAGCTTACAACGAGTCGGGCATCAAGGATTACAAGCTGGTGATAGCTGGCGACAATGAGGCAGATCCCAACTACTTCAACCATCTCCACGAGCTTGCAGCCGACAACGAAAACGTGATTTTCACCGGAGCCGTGTATGGCGACGACAAGGAGTGTCTGCTCCAAAACTGCTACTCGCTCTGCCTGCCATCGACCATCGAAGGCCTTTCCATATCGCTGCTTGAAGCCATGAGCTATGGGCGGCCAGTGATAGCCAGCGATATACAAGCCAATCGAGAAGGTCTTGGCGACAATGCCCTTTGGGTAGAGCCCGAAGATGTCGACACACTGTCGGCCCAACTCCTCTACTCTCTCTCCCATAAGGACGAGATGGAGAAGATGGGCGAGAAAAACCTCACCCGCGTCAAGGAGCATTTCACGTGGCCCATCGTCGTAGACAAATACCTCGCCTTCGTCAACAACTGCGTTAGGAAATCCTCTCGAAAGGCCCACCAATAACCCTCCTTTGCATAAGAAGCTGCACTATTGGCCCACGCTATGACACAAAAACGTAGGCAATTAACTCGCGTATATATCTTTTTCAGCGTACTGCTGCTTTTCTCTACGATTTTAAATCGTCAGTTTACTGTCACGGGATTAGATTATCTGCTTTACGCTGCCTTCATGGGCATTTTTTGCATCTATGCTTTTCGGCGCAAAAAGCTCGTACTCCCAAAGAGATATGCCACCCTTATCCTGCTTTTCTTAGGGATAATAGTCCTCAACAGCGTAATATCACAATACACTCCCTCTTGGGCATTGATGATATTGGCAACATTTATCACCTTTCTGCCCTTTCTCCACTTTGCTATTAGCTACAATGTAGACTTTACCGATGACGACATTCGCTACTTTATCGACACGATAATCCGCTCGGTGGCTGTAATTGCCGCCATAATGTATGTCGAGACTTTTCTTTTGGGGACCGATGCTTCAATCACGGGTGGTCTCATAGGCTCAAACTTATTTATGATAGGCTTTGTAGCCTCTCTCTGCAATCAAGCATTGCTTCTCTCTTTGTGTCAATATATCAAATATCGTAGACGAAAGTATCTTTATTTTGGGGTGTTCTTTCTATTTACCATAGTGCTCACCATCCAATTTAAAGCCCTATTAGGAGCCATGCTAATCCTGACTGTATTTTATCTCTCATGGACCCCAAACAAACGAAAAGCGCTGATTACTGTATCCTTATCCGGAATAATAGCCCTAGGTGGGCTCTTCTCTATCCCAACGTTACGAAATAAGCTCTACAATTACGCCGAGCTCTACGACCTCTCCAATCCTGCAAATGATGGCATAGCACGCATTGCCCTATATCTTACAGCCTTCCAGATAGCAGAGGATCACTTTCCCTTAGGCACTGGGCAGGGAACATTCGGTTCTATTCCTATTAAATTTGTCTATAGTGACGTTTACTACGACTATGGAATTAATCGTGTGTGGGGCTTGGAGGAGGTACCAAAATATGATTTCCGCTTGGACACCCATTGGTCGTCAATCCTAGGAGAAACCGGAGTGTTGGGTCTGACCCTCTACATTATGCTTATGACCTTCCCTTTTTGGAGATATCGCAAAGTGGAGAAAAAGGATGAACGCGACCGCGCATACTATATAGTGTTGATTCTCTCGCCACTTTGCATGATGTTTGAGTCGGTCACTCTTCCATTACCCAATCGTCTGGCGTTTATAATCATCTATTCAGGATTGACGGCCGTCATCCTGCGCCATCATATACAATCACATCAATCAGCCACTGCAATAGCATCATATATCCCCAATGAAACTGACACAGACTCAGATCCCCGACGTAGTGATACTGGAACCACGGGTGTTTAACGACGCTCGAGGTTATTTCTTCGAGAGCTGGCGCCAGCGCGACTTCGACGCGCTGGTGAGGCCCATCCGCTTTGTACAGGACAATGAGAGTTGCTCCAGCTACGGCGTGGTGCGCGGCCTCCACTTCCAGCAAGGGCGCTATGCCCAGAGCAAACTGGTGCGTGTCACTGCTGGAACAGTGCTCGATGTGGCTGTAGACCTGCGTCGCTATTCTCCAACATTTGGGCAACATGTGGCAGTAGTGCTTTCGGAAGAGAATCGCCGCCAGCTTTTCGTGCCTCGTGGCTTTGCCCATGGGTTTGCCGTTCTGAGCGAGAGAGCAGTGTTTCAATACAAATGTGACAACTATTACGCTCCCGAGCAAGAAGGAGCTATAGCGTGGGACGACCCAGCGCTGGCTATCGACTGGCAGATACCTGCCGACCGCATCATCCTCTCCGACAAAGACCGCCATCACCCACGGCTGGCCGAATGCCCCTGCATCTTCACCACCGATCCTTTCACAGAATAGACCTCTATGAATATCCTCGTCACAGGCTCGCAAGGCCAGCTGGGCCTTGAGCTGCAAGCTGCCGCTGCTGGCTCAAGCCATCGCTGGATATGGACCGACGTCAACGAGCTCGACATCACCGACCGCGAGGCAGTCCACCAGCGCGTAATGGCCGACAAGGTGGATATTATAGTCAACTGTGCGGCCTACACCGACGTGGAGCGCGCCGAGGACGACCTCGATCTGGCTCAGCAAATCAACGCCACCGCCGTAGGTAATCTGGCCGACGCTATCAAGCAACGCGATGGATACCTTATCCACGTCTCCACCGACTACGTATTTGGCGCCCACGAGTATAATACTCCCATCACCGAAGAAGAAGAGCCAGCGCCATTAGGTGTCTACGGCCTGACGAAGCTGCGCGGCGAATGGGCTGTGGCCGAGAGCGAGTGCCGAGCAATCATCATCCGCACCGCGTGGCTCTACAGTCCCCATGGACGCAACTTCCTAAAGACAATGCTGCGGCTAACCTCTTCACGACCTGAGGTGAACGTCGTTTTTGACCAAGTGGGTACTCCCACCAGCGCCACCGACCTCGCAGCTGCCATTTATCACATCATAGAGCGCGGCCTGTATGAAGGCCACGAGGGTCTCTATCACTTTACCGACGAGGGTGTATGCTCGTGGTATGACTTTGCCTATACCATTGGCCGCATGGCAGGCCATGATGAGTGTCAGGTCCGGCCCTGCCATTCCTCAGAGTTTCCTTCGAAGGTGAAGCGACCCTCCTACTCCGTGCTCGACAAGAGCCTCTTCAAGCAGACTTTCTCCTTCCCCATTCCCCACTGGACAGCCTCTCTGGCCGATGTCATAGAGCGGCTGGAGGAAGAAGCCCCATCAACAAGCAATCCCTAGAAATCATAAATAACCCCTTAAACCAACCATTATGCACAAAAGTCTTTTTGCAGCAGCCGTGGCAGTAGCTCTGCCGGCTGTCGTTGCATCGACAAGCTCGTGTAGCCATCAGTCGAAGGCTACGCCTGTCAATGTCACATGGGAAAACCTGGGCCATCAAGTAGACACGGCCGGCAATCCCTCGTATGTACAGCGTTTCGTCATCACCGGCGACGTTGGGCGTGTGGCGCGTCTGGCCTTCAATCAGTTTGACCGCCCCATGCAGCCCACCAACGCTGGCGACACCGTGGTGAAAATCATCCCTGGCTACTACTACATCGCCAGCTCGGAGTGGAGCGCCGACCAGGATTCACTGGTGATGGAAATCGTCACTGGCGGTCTCTGCACCAGCTTTAGTTTTGCTCCCGACGGTGTACACGGCGTGGATGCACAAGGGCAGCCTTTCGACGTCAACTTTGAACGCAAGAGCCTGACAGCTCGTCCCGAGCAGTGGCGCGTAGAGGGCCGTCGCGACCGCATGCCCTATGCCGACCAAATCTACGACTTCAACGCCACTCTGGCCACCGACGAGCCTCTTGGCGCTTACGACATCCTCCCCTCCTTCAAGAGCGTAACCCTCGGCGAAGGCACCTACACTGGCGAGGCCAAGGGCGAAACCAAGATTGTAGAGAATGCCAACCCAGAATGGTACTCCATCATTGTCGCCCCCGAGGGCATCACTGTGGAAGCTGCTAACGAAGCCACCGCACGCATGGCATGGCGCACCGTAGGCCGTCTGTTGGCTGCCAATGGCGGTTCGCTCCCCGCAGCCACCGTGGTTGACTATCCCGACTTTGGCTATCGCGGCCTGATGATCGACGTGGCCCGCAATTATCAGCCACTGGAAGAGATGAAGAAGTTTGCCGACGTGATGGCCGACTATCGTCTCAACCGCCTGCAATTCCACTTCATCGACGACGAGGCTTGGCGCCTCGAAATCCCTGGGCTGCCCGAACTCACTCAGTATGCTTCCAAGCGTGGATATACCCTTGATGAGGCAGAAAACCTTGCTCAGATCTACGCTGGCAATGGCGATGCCAATAATCCTAAGGGTACAGCCAACGGCTACATGACCCGTCAGGACTTCATCGACTTCCTAAAATACTGCAACGAGCTTGGTATCCAAGTGATTCCCGAAGTAGAGACCCCCGGCCACGCCCGTGCAGCCCGCAAGGCTATGGAGTATCGCTACCGCACTACCGGCGATGCCACCTATCGCCTGGTTGAGGACAACGACACCTCCAAGTATCGTTCGGCTCAGGACTTCGGCGACAACGTGATGAACCCCGCTCTGCCTGGTCCTTACGCTTTCATGGAGAAGGTCATCGACGAGATTCTGGCTATGTATAAAGAAGCTGGTGCTCCCATCGAATATTTCCATATCGGTGGCGACGAGGTGCCTGCTGGCGCTTGGAGCGGCTCGCCCTCAGCTGTGAAGTTCATGCAAGAAAACAACATTGCCGACGAGCATGGTCTCCACGCCTATTGGGCCGACAAGATGGCCGACATGCTCAATGCCCGTGGCCTCAAGCTCGCTGGCTGGCAGGAGATTGCTATCGACAAGCCTGAGGATGTGGCTCGCGCCATAGCTCCTAAGATTGGCTTTATCAACCTGTGGGTACCCTGGGCACAGCATGGCGCAAAGGAACTCCCTGCTCAGAAGGCTCAGCGCCTGGGTCTGCCCGTGCTGCTCTCAGCCGTGACCAACTACTACTTCGACCTTATGTATGACTACAGTCCCGACGAGCGCGGTCTCAACTGGGGTGGTGTAGTCGACGAGTTCAAGTCGTTTGACGGTTATCCCAACCGTCTGGCACCTCCCGTGAAGGGCGCTCCCAGCAAGGTTATCGGTGTGCAGGGTCAGTTGTGGGCTGAGACTATGCGTTCGCCCGAATGGCTCGAATATTATCTGCTTCCCAAGATGTTTGGTCTTGTTGAGCGTGGCTGGAATGCCGACAGCACAATGACCCACGCCAAGTACAACCGCATCATCGACGAGCGCGAGATGCCCGCTCTTGACCGCAAGAACGTCAACTATCGTATGCGTCAGGCCGGCGTGAAGGTCAACGAGGATGGCAAGATTGTCATGAACTCGCCTTATCCCCAGGCCGTGATCCGCTATACCCTCGATGGCACCGATCCAACGGCTGAAAGCCCTGTATACGAAGGTCCTCTCTCGGCCGACGGCGTGAAGCAAGTGCGCGCTCGCCTTTACCACCACGGCAAGGAGAGCGTGCCCTCGATCCTCATCATCGAGCAATAATCGTTTTTTTTTCGTTAAGCTAAGGCATAAGAATCGCGTAATCGGGAAGCCCGGTTACGCGATTTTTATTTGCGGATAGATAGTGCAGTCCACTTGATGAAAGAGCCCCTCATCTTTCTTAGAAATTTCGCTGAAAAACGTCAAGCATGACGGCAATTTGCTCAATCTACCCCTTTTTCTTTGCGATTGGCTTAGAGATTATGAGCTTGACGCCTTATAATCGGATAAGCCAGTAGGCCATAAATCGGTCGTAGACTTGATACCCTCTGGGGGTATCGAGAATAAATTCATTATCAGTAAGCGAGGACAACGCTCGATTGACACTACTTGTGGCCCCTAAGTTGTGGGCACGGAGGAAATTTTTACCATTGACCTCCTTCACACTCCCCTCCAAAGCCACAGCCTTGAGCAGATTGCGTTGGTTGATAGTCAACATATTATATTGTTTTTGATAAGTATACTCTTCCTCTTTGACTATGGAGAGTATACAACTCATAATATCCTCTCGGCTTATCTTCCCTTCTCCTACTTCATATATCTTGTTTAGGGTTCTTTGGATATACCACGTGTGGCCATAGAGCAATCCGTAAAGAAAGGCAAAGGTGTCCTTTTCTATCGCTACGCCTTTCTTTTCCAAATGACTCTGCGCAAAAGAATAATACACCTCGCAGGGAATACTATCCAAATCCATCTTCTGAGAACTCTGATAAAAAGGCCGATTGGGAAGAGAAAACATATCGGACATGATATGACGCTTGCTACCCGAGAAAATGAATCTAATATTGGGGACAAACTGTATAAACGACCTTAACAAAGCCTCTGTCCCCTTTTCGGGATACTCGGTGATTTGCTGAAATTCATCGATGGCTATAATACACTCTCTGCCGCTCTCTCGAATGTAGGCGAAGATTTCTTTCAGAGTGACATCGGGAGCACTAAACATAGAGGTGAGTGTCACGGTAGGGACACCGCTCAAAGGATCAGTAGAGATAACAGGGCGAAAACTCTTGAAGAAATCGGTCATCCTGCCGAGAAGTTTCTCGCTCAGAGTGTCAAGTTGGCCCAAAATTGTCTGTGCAAAAAGTTGAGTGAACTCTTGAAGATTATTCGTAGAGAAGATATCCATATAGAAACATTTCACTTCGGGATGACTTTCCTTCAGGGAATGAAATGTATTATATATTAAGCCCGTTTTACCCATACGCCGAGGGCTCATTAGCGTGACATTTCTCCCGTTTTTCAGGGCTGCGATAAGGGATTGCGTCTCCGATTGGCGATCGCAAAATAATTCAGGGCTCTTATAGCCATAGATGAGAAAAGGATTGTTGGCGAGCATAGTTATCACATATACTAACGGAGTTATATTATTGCGCATTTTGCGCTACGCAAAATGCGCTACAAAATTAGATAAAATAACTGTTCCCACCAAATCTTTTTCTCTCTAGGATAGGGAAATGGAAGATTTGGGTGAATATGATTTAAAATAAGTGATTAGTTGCAAAAAATCGAATATTTTTGTTTACCTTTGTCTGCAATCTTTATTATCCTCCATCATCACGGCTAAAATCCTTGATGCACAATAAAAACAACCCTATGAAAAAAAAATTTGCTAACATCGTGGCTCTGGCCATTACGTTTACCGCTTCTCAGGCTTCGCAGGCTGGAGTGGTGATCAACGAACTCATGCCCAGCAACATCTCCAACCTTATGGTGAATCAAGACTTCCCCGACTCGTGGGTGGAGCTTTACAATCCCACAGATGAAGTGATCGACATCTCGGGGTGGTACATAGCAGTGTCGGACACCTGGACACCCTATGAATACTATCAGCTACCAACGGTGGCAGTGCCTGCCAAAGGCTATCGTCTGCTCTATTGCGATAAGGAGGGCTCTAGCCTTCATGCCTGCTTCCGCATCGATAGCGGCAAGGAGACTCTTTACCTCTACGACTCGGAGCAGAACCTTGTCGACAAGGTGGAGCGCAAGAAGCAGCCTTGTCCCAACGCAGCCTATGGGCGCGAGAGCGACGGCGACAGCAAGTGGGGCTGGGAACTGACCCCAACGCCGGGAGCGGCCAATGGTGGCGGGTTCTCGTCCGACGTGCTTCCAGAACCTCTTTTTAGCATTCCCGGCAGCGCATGCTGCTCGGAGCCATTCACTCTCACTCTTACCCTACCCTCCAGTAAAATACCTGCTGATACTCGCATCTACTACACGCTCGATGGCTCCGAGCCTTCTTTGGCTTCAGATAATGGCCTGGAAATTGAGCTGGAGATTGACAGTTCAACCGTGGTACGCGCTACGCTCATCTCTGCCGAGGCTCTCAGTCCACTACCCACTACCCACACATATATCTTTGGCGACCGTGGGGAGATGCCTGTGGTGTGTCTTTCGTTGCCCGAAGAATTTCTCTACGACGAGGAGATAGGCCTCTTCTGGTGGGATGGGGTGATGTATTCCTATTCGCTATGGAACGACCAACGCCGCCCTCTCAACTATGAGATTTTCCTTGACCCAAAGGCCGAAAGCTTGGTAAATCAAGTGGGCGAGATGGGGGTGCATGGGGGCTGGACGCGCTCCTACGACCAAAAGTCGGTGAAACTCAAAGCCAACAAGCGCTTTGGCACGAAGCGCATCTATGGCAAGCTATGGGAAGAGAAGGATGTAGACGAAAACAAGACTCTCGTGCTTCGCAACGGAGGCAACGACTTCTTGTCGACCCACATGGTAGATGCCTTCTTGCAGACACTTTTTGGCACTCATTGCCAGAACTTTGATTGGCAAGCCTATCGTCCCTGCATGGTGTATATCAACGGCAAGTATTATGGACTGATGGATATGCGCGAGTGTACCAACGAGGACTATGTGTATGCCAACTACGATGGGCTGGAGGATATCTATATGGTAGATGAGTGGAAGGAGATTAAGGTCAATGAGGAAAAGGACCGTTACGATGCTTGGAACGCCAATCTCGACTTCGTGACTCTCTACACCAACCCAGAGTCGACCTATGAGCAGATGGAGGAGGCCGTTGACGTTGATGCCTTCATCAATTACTTGGCGTTCGAGTGGTTTGGCAACAATGTCGACTATCCGCTCTACAACATCGTACAGTGGCGTCCAGCGGAGGCTGGAGGCTAGTGGAGCTGGATAGCAAAGGATATCGACAGCGGGATGGTGCTCAGCGATGTGTCGTGGGACTACTACGACTATCTGTGGCGCAACGAGCCTTACGAGACGCTGCTCAAAAACAATCCTACTGGCTCTGCCCTGTTCCAAAAGATGCTCTCGCTGGAGCCTTTCCAAAAGGCCTACGTGGAGCGCTTCTCGGTGTTCTTAGGCGACTTCCTACAGCCCGACAACACGATGGCGCTCTTTGAAAAGATGTATGACGAAATTGCCGTGGAGCATCAGCGTCTTATCGACTTCTACAACATCTCGGTCAATCTGTCGCAGAGCTACAACAATCGCCTCGAGTTTCTTCGCCGTCGCCCAGCCATCATATATGAGCAGTTGGCTCGCCACTATGATCTTGGCGACACCGTACGCGTGACGCTCGACCGACGCGACCGTCATGCTGCCATCTATGGCACCACCCTCTCCCAACCCATATTCAACGGTTGCTTCTACTCAGGCAAGGAGTTGGAATTGTCAACCCACGAGAAGGAGGCCGACTGGATTGTAGAGGCAACGGCTCTTGATGGAAGCGTCACCACGACCATCTATGGCGGCAACGAGCTGCGCCTGGACCTTGCGGGGCTTTCGCGCGTGGACATCAAGCTCGGCGACGGCTCGGGCATTGGCAATATCTGGATAGACCACAGCCCCTCTTCACCACAGCCTATCTACGACCTCCAAGGCCGCTACGCCGGCACCTCCTTCGACGCCCTCTCCCCGGGTCTCTACATCATCTCAGGCCGCAAAATCCTCAAGAAATAAGCGAGGAAGCATCAGAGTGGATAAACTCTTATAAAACGAAACAAAAGGATAGTCTCACGACTACCCTTAAGCTTCAAATACACAATTATCTATAAAACAACTATTTTACTTCACAAAGGGATAAGCACTACACGAGGGCTCATCCGCCGTTGGCACCGGATGGGCAATGTCAATAGAAGTATCACACTAAGTGGAAGCCTAGCGTAACGCTTAACAAATAAGTTGATTCCCATCGTATAAACTTTATATTCCAGTATATACTTTATTTTGGGGTGGTATGAGGCAATTAAATGGCATTCGCCAACCTGTGTACCTTATTCAACTATTCGTTTCCTTTGCTTCATCCGTTTTTACACCGCAAAGATAATATTCGGAAGCGAAATCTTCCAAATTTTTAGGGGGAGAATAAACGTTTTTTAACACTATTTTATTCTCGCCCTCTCTTTGTGTTAAGATATGTTTAGTCTTTTAGTATCAAGGCCGTTGCTTGCGCCGCTATCCCTTCCTTGCGGCCAGTGAAGCCGAGGCGCTCGGTGGTGGTGGCCTTCACCGACACACGATCAGCAGTCACGCCCAAGTCGGCCGCCACCCTCGCTATCATCTCGGGGATATAAGGGAGCATCTTGGGAGCCTGCGCTATGATGGTGACATCCACGTTGCCCACCCGATAGCCCTTACCTTGCAGCAGGCTAACCACTTCGCGCAGCAAGACGCGCGAATCAGCACCCTTGAAGCGAGGGTCGGTGTCGGGGAAATGATAGCCAATATCGCGCATCGCTGCCGCCCCAAGCAAGGCATCGCAGAGCGCATGAAGAGCCACGTCGGCATCGCTGTGGCCCAGTAACCCTAGGTCATAAGGAATCTTCACGCCACATATCCATAGCTCCCTATCGGGAGCAAACGCATGGACATCAAATCCATTACCTACCCGGATATCCATATCTTCAATTTTTAACTTAATTGTGTCCTTTAATCCTTTACCACCAGAGGAGAATCAACGGCGACCGAAGAGATCCTTCAGACCATCCATATCGAAGGTGAGGGTGAAACGCAGCGTCTGGTCGAGCGGTGAGGTCTGAGCCGTGGCCAGCATATAAGATGCATCGAGGCGAAGCACGTTGAGCGAGAAACCAGCGCCGATACCAAAATACTGGCGATTGCCCTTCATCTCATGCTCGTAGAAATAGCCAGCACGCAGGAAGAACTGCTGATTGTAGCTATACTCCGCGCCGAAAGAATAGGTGATCTCCTTCAACTCCTCGCTGAAGCCACCGGGAGCATCGCTAAAGCTCTTGAAGATACCGGTGATAGGCGACATGTCTTCCCAGTCCTCCAACGCCTTATTGTATTCCTTCTGCCCTTCGGTGGTCGACATATCATAGTCGCTCTCGCGAGGACGCGTAGGCACGAGCAGTTTATTGAGGTCGAGCGACAGGGCCAGTGTGTGGTAGTCGGCCAGAGGGAACATAAAGGTGGTGCCAAGGCGCAGGTTGGTGGGCAAGAAAGCCGGGTCTTCACCGTGGTTGTATGACACCTTGGTACCGATGTTGGAGATATTCCAACCCCACGACCACTGACACTCGTTGCGGCCAATGATAGGGAACGTGGTATAATAACCCGAGATGTCGGCCGAGAAAGCGGAGGCGCCTGTGGAGTTGTCGCCAGCATAGGAGTCGCTATAGCCGAGGTCGGAATAGATGTAGCGGAGCACAACGCCCATCGAATACTTCTCTGACAGCTTGCGCGAATAGCCCACGTCAAACGACATCTCGTAGGGATTGAGCGTCTGAGCCGAGTTGTCGACATTTGCCGAAGTCACCTCACCCAGCGAGAAATAGCGCAGGGTGGCGCTGATGGCCTGGTTGTCCTCGTGGCCCAGTTTCCAGTAGCCCGACACGTTGGCCAGAAAGATGTCGTTGACGAGTTTGCGAAGCCAAGGGGTATAGCTCAGCGATATGCCTCCCTTGCTATAAGCGAAGGCGTATTTTGAAGGGTTCCAGTACTGGGAGTTAGCGTCAGGTTCGGTAGCCGCGCCGAGGTCGCCCATCGACGCACCGCGAGCATCAGGCGCTATATTGAGCGAGTTGACACCCGTCTGGATGGGGTTGAACTCGTTTTTATCTTGAGCCGACACTGGAAGCGCCAGCAAGATGCTGAGGCTACACACAGAAAATATCTTTATGAACGTATGATTCATGATTGGTATTGAAAGAATTATTATACATACATATAACTACAACGAGGGGCAATTTATTGCCCTCACCACTCCTATCCCCTAGGATATCCTTGCTTTTGCAAGTCTATTTTATCCTTACGTGAAGAGCGTCGATAGGGGAAGCCCCCTGTGGGGTGATGGTAGCATCGACCACTTGATTGACCACGATGGCAATCTCGTTGGGGAAGCTGCATGGGAGCACTACGTCGCCCATTTTGATTGTGGCATACTGACTGATGCGGCTAATGGTCTTGGAGAGTTGTAGCTGCTCTGCGTCGATGGGGATATTTTCACCTTGAAAAGTCAAGGTCATTTTGGACCCAAGCGTCTCCACAGGCATCCACGGACCGAGAGCAACGCAGTAGTCAAACAGGCCCAACAATCCCTTGGAGCCTCCTGCCAGTTGCAATTCCTTCTCAGTCAAGATAGGCACCAAGCGCAGCGCCAGGGCCACACCGTCGTAATAGCGCGAGGCAAACTTCTCGCTTATGGCCTTTCCCAGCCGCGACACCCTCAGCGCCACGTAGAGGCGGCCGCTCCACTGGGGCGAGAAGTCGGGCAGAAACATCGGCTTGCCGGGCATCACAAGAGCAGAGTCGGCAATCACGTCGAGCGACGGCGTCATGGTAGGCAGGGTACCTATCGGGTGGTTGAGAGCTATAATCTTCATCCTTGCATGTCGTTTTTCACCTCCAAGCGATTGTACATCACCGCCAGGTGGGCATATATAGATGTGTTTTGCACCACGATGTCGGCAGCCGTGCGTATGCGATAGGGAGTGAAGTTCCACAGCGCGCGGATACCCACAGCCACCAGTAAGTCGGCACACTCCTGCGCCACCACTGGGGGCACAGTGATAATCCCAATCTCTGCCTCCTGAGGACATCCCTCGCTCTCAAGCCTGCTCACATCGTAGACAGGCACTCCGCTAATCTCCTTGCCTACAACGGCAGGATTGGTGTCGTAGCCAGCCACAATGTTGAGGCCGTAGCGCGACAGGCCTGAGTCGGCAATCAGCGCCCCGCCCAGCGACCCCACACCCACGATGATGGCATCGTGGCGCGAAGCAAAGCCTAAGAAGAAGCGCAGCTCCTGACGCAGCTCGGCCACCTCATAGCCGATACGCGTCTTGCCACGGATGTTGAGATACGACAGGTCCTTGGCTATCTGGGAGGCATCGACGTTGATAGCCTTAGCGATGGAGGTAGAAGATACATACTCCACATGGTCGGCGCTTAGCATATCGATATAAGCCAGATACCACGGTAGCCGGCGCAGGGTAGGTTCGGGAAGTGCTTCTCTATTATACATAATTCTGTCGCTCTATCACTCTATCCCTCTGTCCTTCTATCTCTCTGTCCCTCTAATACCTATTCATCTGGCTACGCCGCGCTGTCGATTCAAAGGAGGGATTGTAGAAGTCGTTCTCGTCTTCATCTTCTTCGTCGGGCAGCGGTTGCTCGCCAGGCTTTAGTTTAGGTTTGTTCTTCTTGATATCCAGAGGCTTCTGCTGGTCGATGGGGGTGGCATAGAGATCCCACTGCTGCTCCGAGGTCCAATACTTCTTAAGGGTCACCTTCTTGGGGAAGTAAAACACCTCTTCGGGCTGGATGGAGTCGAGCAATGAGCCCGTATCCCACTTGCCATTGTCGTTGCGGTCAAGGTAGAGACGCGCATAATACGTGCCAGGATTAATATACTGGATACGAGCCTGACCATCCACCACTTTTGCTCGCTTGATAGGGGCATCGGAAGCATTGAGCAGCTCTACGACGGCAGGAATGGAGTCGAGGCCTTTGACGTTGAAGACCAGCGTGGAATAATCCTCTTCGGCCTTGGTGGTAAACTTGTATTCAAGCTTATTAGTCCAGTCGCCATAGAGGCCGCGGATGGCAGCGCTGTCGATGGTAAGCTGATACTGAGTGGCAGGCTCCCAAAGATAGTCGATACGCATCTGCATGGGGCGCGTAGGCTGGGGGAAATAGAGCTCAGGAGCCGGTAGAGGGGTCCATACGGAGTCGACCATCTTAGCCAGTGACACGGCAGAGGCATCCACCGAAGCTATAGGTTCTTGAGCCTCGAAGAAAAGGCTTTGATCGAGGTCGACCGTAGAGCCGCTGCGGGGCTTGAAACTGAAAAACACTATCTTTGGGGCCTGAAGGCTGTCCTCTTCCTCATCGCCATGGCCTTTCTTTTTCTTCTTGGTATCCTTCTTGGGCTCTTCCTGCTTCTTCTTTGCCGAGCTGCGCAGCAAGAGGCGCAGGGTGTCGGTGGTCCACGATAGCTGGTCGAGAGTGTCGGTACGCAGATAGCGTGCCTGGAGCATTATAGTGTCTTGATGAAAGAGCATGGTGTCACAGAGCCAGTACTCAAGGGTATCGCGAGTGGGAGAGCCGTTGAGCACCGCCCACTTGTCGATTGGCTCGCCAGCATGAAGGCCGTTGAGCATCGTGAGCTCTGGGAGAGTGTCGGTCTGGGCGCCAAACTGCAAGGTAAGGCGCTTCAAGTCGGTGCGCTCATGCTTCATGAGATACTGCGATGCATAGTTTTCGTTAAACCACGTCAGCAGCACGTCGTTGGGAAGATAGAGCGTGGCTGGATGAGTGATGATAGTGTCGTTGCCCGCCTCTGTCACCAGGGTGTCGGTGGCCATGATGGGCTGGGAGGTGGGGGTGATAGTGACGTCGTAGAAGGCCACATCCTCCGTGCGGTCCCAATGATAGTCGCGGTTGACGTCGTTGATGGCGTATATGCGATAAGTACCCGGCTTGAGGTTGCGGATGGTAAACTCTCCGAGCTGATTGGTGCGGGTGATGCGCTCCAGTGGCAGGGTGGTGATGGCCGTGTCGCTGAGATTGCTGTATACGCCCACGAGCATACTCTGAGCCGGCTCGAGAGTGGCGGCTTCAAACACCATCCCGGAGATCTGGAGAGTGTCTATGACGTCGCCCGTGGAGAATGCATAGGAGAATCCGTCGATAGGATTGCCCTCGTTAAGGTCAGCGATAGCATCGGCAAAGTCGATAGTGTATGTGGTATTGGGGAGTAGAGTGTCGCGCAACTCCACGGTGACTCGGTGGGCATTGGCGCTCACCGAAGGGGTGTTTTTCTGAGCCGGCGACACTACCACCTTGGTCATCACGTCGCTGACGGTGACATTCTCGTTGAAGTCGATCTGCACCTTCTGTCGGTCGACGTTGAGAGCGTTGGGCGAAGGATTGCCCTTGACAAACACCGGGGGGTCAACATCGCGCGCCCCTCCCTCGGGCCGACCCATGCTGGCACACGCCGCCAGCAGCATGGCCGCCGCCACGGCCACCAGCCAGTGAAGACTCCGCAGCGGAGTGGCAGGCTTATTCTTTTGGTTCATCGGGCGTGAGGTCGTCGTATTTCTGGAAGAGGAAGTCGTTGTAGGGGAAGCGAGAGAGGTGGACTTCCTTGGCTTTCTCATATATCTTCTGCTTAAGCTCTTCTATGTTAAGTCCTTGTTTGGCCGAGATGAAGACAGCGTTGGAGCCTAATCGGCTTATCCACGACTGTTGTAGCTCCTCAAGCGAGACGTTCTCGCGGGTGGCGGGCGTGAGGTCGTCGGCGTCCTTGGGGGTAAAGGTGAAGGCATCCACCTTATTGAATACCATTATCATAGGCTTGTCAGCACTGCCACACACCTCAGCCAAGGTGCGATTGACCACCTCTATCTGCTCCTCAAAGTTTGGATGGGAGACATCGACCACGTGGAGCAACACATCGGCCTCGCGCACCTCGTCGAGCGTCGACTTGAACGACTCTACAAGGTGGGTGGGCAGTTTGCGGATGAAGCCCACAGTGTCGGTGAGAAGAAACGGGAGATTATCGATGATGACTTTACGCACGGTGGTGTCAAGCGTGGCAAACAGCTTGTTTTCGGCGAAGACATCGCTCTTGCTCAAGAGATTCATCAGCGTCGACTTGCCCACATTGGTATACCCCACGAGAGCCACACGGGTAAGCTTGCCTCGATTTTTGCGCTGGATGCTTTTCTGGCGGTCGATTGAGGCGAGCTCTTCCTTGAGGCGCGATATCTTGTCGAGGATGATACGGCGGTCGGTCTCGATCTGGGTCTCGCCCGGGCCACGCATGCCGATACCACCTCGCTGGCGCTCCAGGTGGGTCCACATACGCGTAAGGCGTGGCAGCAGATATTGGTATTGAGCCAGTTCCACTTGGGTCTTTGCGTGGGCGGTCTGGGCTCGCTTGGCAAAGATGTCGAGGATGAGCGAGGTGCGGTCGAGGATCTTCACCTTGAGCTCGCGCTCGATGTTGGCAACCTGCTTCGACGATAGGTCGTCGTCAAAGATTACCATACCTATATCATTGTCTTCGACATACTGGCGTATCTCTTCCAGCTTGCCTTTGCCTACAAACGTGCGTGAGTCAGCGCCGCCCATCCTCTGGGTGAACCGTCTTACGGTCTCAGCGCCAGCAGTGTCGGCGAGGAAGGCGAGCTCGTCAAGATATTCGTTGACCTTGGCCTCATTTTGCTGAGGCGTGATAAGGCCCACGAGGACAGCCCGCTCCGATAGGGGTTGATTGATTATCTGGTCGTTCATATCAATAATTACAACAACAAAGGTAGTGAAATAGGGCGAAAAACGTGCAAAAAATAGAAAATAAATCAAAATCTCCGCCCAAAATTTGTGGGTGTGAGAAAAAGTGTCTATATTTGCACTCGCTTTTGCGGGGAGCACCCTGCGGGGCGTATTCGTAGGCCCATTCGTCTATCGGCTAGGACGCAAGATTTTCATTCTTGAAAGAGGAGTTCGATTCTCCTATGGGCTACTAATCAATACAAATCACCAAGACTAAACAAACAAAACATTAATGGCAAATCATAAGTCATCACTGAAGAGAATACGCCAGACTGAGTCGCGTCGTCTCCACAACCGCTACTATGCCAAGACAGCTCGCAACGCTGTTCGCAACCTCCGCAAGCTCACCGACAAGGCTGAGGCTTCGGCTGCCCTTGTTAAGGTGTCATCGCTCCTTGACCGCCTCGCTGCCAAGAAAGCTATCTCTAAGAACAAAGCTTCCAACCTTAAGAGCAAGCTCGCTCGCCACACCAACAAGCTGAGCGCCTAACGCCTCTCTTAAGACAACGATATTAGTAGGGCCCATTCGTCTATCGGCTAGGACGCAAGATTTTCATTCTTGAAAGAGGAGTTCGATTCTCCTATGGGCTACATGAAAAGAGGCTGTTTCAAAATGAACTGACCCCAAAAAGTTGGACGGGTTAAACACTATCCAGTTATTGAAAGAGTTCGGTATTGTACCGGGCTCTTTCCTTTTAACCGGGATTTGATCCTTTTATTGTTATAGTATCCAATATATTCAACTAAAGCCTTTATAAAGGCTTGCGGGGATTCAAACTTTTCAGCATACAGCAATTCGGACTTCATTATGCCGAAGAAGTTTTCCATCATGGAGTTGTCAAGGCAGTTTCCCTTCCTCGACATGCTCTAGATTACATTATGGTCTTCCAACCGTTTGCGATAACCGTAGTGCTCCTTAGCATATTTATCGTTGGCTTTTAGCCGTTTGAGGTGATAGTAGAACACTGAACGAGCCATCTTCCTTAACTCTAAAAGCAAGTCAAGTGGATTTTATTCTTAATATAACGCAAAGTTACACCTTTTTCGAGGAACTCCCGCACCAGAATTTCTTTGTCGTGGCCGGAGAGTTTGTTGTGACCCTCCTTTCGTAGACCATTCTCTCCCCGTATTTCATAACTGTCAACCAGATCTTCCAGGTAATGTCGGCCCATGTGAAACTGCTTGCAAAGCCCTCTCTGCAACATGCCACTCTTATACAAGCTGATGATTTTGAGTTTCTCTTCAAATGTTCTTTTCATAAATAAACGTAAGCATTCGGTAATGCCCGTATTGCAGTCCCCTGGGTCGAAGAGGTAATTTT
>JAJBVL010000014.1 GCA_020859845.1 Bacteroidales bacterium | reverse complement strand
TCCAATATCTTCTTTATATTTCTTGTCCTCTAGATTCTACTGACAGAAAAAAAAGAACATCCATTTGGATTTTCTTACTGGAAAAGGCTTTTTAATAAAGGAGGAGCTATGTCGCGTGGACGCGACATAGCTCCTTTCTCTTATTGATAGGCTACTCCTCCGGGGGGAGGGGAGCCGAGGATTACTGCTGGGGGATGATTTCGTAGATGCGGGCTGAGCCGGTGAGCTGCAGGCGGGTGGCGCCAGGAGCCAGGTCGATGGTGGCGTAGGGCGTGGAGATGCGCTCCTCAGCTACGTCTTGTCCCTGGGCGTCGAGCTGCTTCACTACGATGGGCTGCGAGATGTTGTCGCAGAGCACTACGAGGCGCTGTGCTCCCTCGGGACGGTTCATCGAGGCTGTGCCGTTGAGCACGTAGGTGGTCGATGGGTCGCCGTCGAAGGCCTGGAGAGCACCCTGAAGGTCGTCGGCCTCGATGGCCAGACCTATGCGCTCTTGGCTGGGAGGATTGACGCGGAACGAACGGATGGCACACCAGTTCTGCTTCTTCGACTCGAGCTTGCGGATACGTACAAAGCGTGCATCCACTGGCTCGCCTGTCCAGTTGATGATGTAGGTCTGCTCCATGGGCTCGCCAAGGGGTGTCCACTCTTGACCGTCAACGGAGGCCTCAAGGATGACGTTGTCAAAGTAGTCTACGTCGTCCACCGAGTTGCGACCCTGATAGATGAGCACTTCCTCCACGGGACGCACCTTGCCAAGGTCGAGACCAATCCAATGGCCGGTCTGCTGGCTGTTGGCCGAGGTGTAGAAGGTGTTAGTGTCGTTGTCGAGCATCAGCTTGGTGAGGGTGGTCTTCAAGTTGGGGTAGGTGCCTACGGCCTTGGGGCGTGTGGGCAGGTCGCCGCTCAGCTTCTGATAGAAGGCCATCATCATATCGTCCATCGTGTTGTCGTAGAAAGGCTGCAGCTTCATCGTGCCGCTCTTGTGGGCCTCATAGGCCTCGCGGTCGGCGAGGGTCATGATGTTGTCTACGTAGCCTGTCCAGAAAGCGGAGTCGTTGCCAGCCTCATAGAGCTTGATGAGGTCGAGAGCCTTCAGGCCGCGGTCGCCGAGTTTCTCAAACTCCACGAGCCAAGGCTGGAGCTCGGAGAGCAGCAACTGGTTGTCGCCAGCAGCCATCATGGCTGGGCCAGCAGCCTTCACGCGCTGGAGTTCGGCCTGCAGGGCGGCATACTCCTCGGGAGTATAGTCGTTGAAGGGGAAGGTGACTGTCTCCCACGACTCGTCGCGGCGGTAGCCTGTCTCGGTGTCGGCAGAGTGGATGGCAAATGTGCGATAAGCCTCCGATGCTGTAGGCATCAGTTCTACGAGGCCGCGCTCCCAGTTGTCGATGGGGTTATAGTCGTTCATGTTCCATGAGTAGTCGGCCACGCCATAGAGAGCCAGCTTGGAAGCCTCGCCATGCTCCATGGGGTTGCTTTCAAAGCCTGCCACTTCGGCATTGGTCAGCGTAGTGTCAAGACCATACACAGGGCCCTGGAGGATGATGTTGCGGCAGTAGTCGGTCACGGGGAAGTTCCACCAGAAGAGGGCAGGACGCTTGATGCGCGAGTTGACAAACTCCATGGTCGAGGGAGTCATGTCGGAGCACACCACATCGCCGGTCCAGAACACCTCAATCGAGGGGTCGAGATGCTCGCCGTAGTAAGCCAATTGTCCGTTAGGACCGGGGTTGGCCCACAGGCGGGTGTAGTCGGTAGGACACATTATAAGATTGGCCACATCGCCCTTGGCCTGAATGAAGTCCTTGTTGAGGCGGTTGAGGAGGTCGACCTGCTTGTCGGAGCGTGCGCCCTCGCCGCTGATGTCGTCGAAGAAGATGGCAAATGCGCGTACACCGAGGTCGTACATCATGTTGAACTTGGCCACAAGACTGTCGTAGTCCTCGGGAGTCCAGCGGATGTCGCCTCCGGGGTGGATAGCCCACACGAAGTCGACGTGGTTGCGCTTCGAAGCCTCCACGAGCTCGCGTATCTTCTGGGCCTGCTCCTCGGGATAGGGCTGGCGCCAATAGGGAGTGGAGTGGTAGGGGTCGTCCTTAGGGCCGTAGAGATAGTTGTTCATCTTGTTCTGGCCATAGAAGTCGATGAGCGACAGACGCACCTCGTGGCTCCAGGGATTGCCGTAGAAGCCTTCTACCACACCGCGATAGGGCAGGTCGGGATAGTCGTTGATGGTCAGGAAGGGGAGGCGAGTACCGTCCTCCGAGATGGGGCTCTCAAGAAGCTGGCGGAGGGTCTGCATGGCGTAGAAAGCGCCGTCGGCATCATAGGCTACGATGTCGACACCCTTGGCGTTGACATTGAGGGTGTAAGCACCGCTCTTCTGCTCCACACCTGCCTTCTTAGAGGCCTTTTCGCCAACCTCTACGTTGAGCTTGGGGCCTTTGCGGGTGTTTTTGAGCCACGAGAAAGAGCCCACCTCTTGGGCGCCCTTGTTGAGCACGAAGCCATACTGGCAGTCGAGCCACTGTTCGCGGTCGACCTGCATGGCCTGTGGCGTGGGGTTAATTACTAGACCTTGATGGTCGATTTTCTCGCCGGGGACACGGCGGAAGTGTTGCACTTCGCGGCGTTGCGACGTCAAGAGGTCGCCGCTCTCCTGTGCCATCGCCGAGGGGATGGCCGTAGCTGCCATGAGGGTAGCTGCAAGGATTAGAGTGTAATTCATTAAGTAAAATATTTGGTTATAGATCTGAGTTGGCGTTTAATCGCTGAATCACGTAATCGCTGAATCGCTTTGTTGCACAAAGTTAGTGATTTTCTGCAAGAATATGAAATCTTTTTACTAACTTTGCGCCGCAAAGGCGTGACCATTCACGCTAGAGAGTAATTCACTATATTTATTAACCAAATTTAATGACTGAAGAAGTAAAAAACTCCCCAATCGTCGACTTCGACTGGGATGCCTATGAGAAAGGAGAAACTCAGGGCGCAAAGACTCGTGAGGAGCTCACTCAGACCTATGATGAGTCGCTCAACACCGTAAAGGACAAAGACGTAATCGAAGGTACCATCATCGCTCTCAACAAGCGCGAGGCTGTGGTTAACATCGGCTACAAGAGCGACGGCATCATCCCCGTAAATGAATTCCGCTACAACCCCGACATCAAGGTTGGCGACGTAGTAGAGGTGTTCATCGAAAACCAAGAGGACAAGAAAGGACAGCTTATCCTCTCTCACCGCAAGGCGCGTGCAGCCCGTTCGTGGGACCGCATCAACCATGCACTCGAAAATGACGAAATCATCAAGGGCTTTATTAAGTGTCGCACTAAGGGCGGTATGATCGTCGATGTATTTGGCATCGAGGCCTTCCTCCCCGGCTCGCAGATTGATGTACGTCCTATCCGCGACTACGACATCTTCGTTGGCAAGACCATGGAATTCAAGGTGGTGAAGATCAACCAGGAGTTCCGCAACGTTGTCGTTAGCCACAAAGCCCTCATCGAAGCCGAGCTCGAGCAGCAGAAGCGCGAGATTATCGCTAAGCTCGAGAAGGGTCAGGTGCTCGAAGGCACTGTCAAGAACATCACCTCCTACGGTGTGTTTATCGACCTTGGTGGCGTAGATGGTCTTATCCATATCACCGACCTCTCTTGGGGCCGTATCAGCCATCCCGAAGAGGTGGTACAGCTCGACCAGAAGCTCAACGTCGTTATCCTCGACTTCGACGACGAGAAGAAGCGCATCGCTCTTGGCCTCAAGCAGCTGCAGCCCCATCCCTGGGAAGCTCTTGATCCCAACCTCAAGGCTGGCGACCATGTCAAGGGTCGCGTAGTAGTGATGGCCGACTATGGCGCATTCGTAGAAATCGCCCCCGGCGTAGAGGGTCTGATCCACGTCAGCGAGATGTCGTGGTCGCAGCACCTCCGCTCCGCTCAGGACTTCCTGAAGGTGGGCGACGAGGTGGAGGCCGTAGTGCTCAACCTCGACCGCGAAGACCGCAAGATGAGCCTCGGTATCAAGCAGCTCAAGAAAGATCCTTGGGAAGACATCGAGGTGCGCTATCCTATCGGCAGCCGCCACACAGCCCGCGTGCGCAACTTCACCAACTTCGGTGTGTTTGTTGAAATCGAAGAGGGCGTAGATGGTCTTATCCATATCAGCGACCTTTCCTGGACCAAGAAGATCAAGCACCCCAGCGAGTTTACTCAGATCGGTGCAAACATCGACGTGCAGGTGCTCGAAATCGACAAGGACAACCGTCGCTTGAGCCTCGGCCACAAGCAGCTCGAGGAGAATCCTTGGGATGTATTTGAGACTATCTTCACCGTTGGTAGCATCCACGAAGGCACCATCGTTGAGATGGTAGAGAAGGGCGCTGTAATCGCTCTGCCCTACGGCGTGGAAGGCTTCGCCACTCCTAAGCACCTCGTGAAGGAGGATGGCACCACCGCCAAGGTTGACGAGAAGCTCAACTTCAAAGTGATCGAATTCAACAAGGACAGCAAGCGCATCATCCTTAGCCACAGCCGCATCTTTGAGGATGAGCAGAAGGCTGAGCGCAACGAAGCCCGCAAGGCTAAGCGTCGCGAGAAGCGTCAGGAAGAAGTGCCTGCCACTCCTCAGATCGAGAAGACCACTCTCGGCGACCTCGAAGCTCTTGCAGAGCTCAAGGAAAAGCTCTCTGGCAAGAAGTAATCATAGGCTCCTTCAGATAAGAAAAGGCGAGAATCCAGCAGGGTTCTCGCCTTTTTGCGGTTATTTTCGCAGCTGCTAAGCAGCTGCGCACGGTGGCAGGCTGACGCTCTGTCGCTCTGTCTTTCTGTCTTTCTGTCTCTCTGTCTCTCTAATTCAAATCGTCCTCGCCGATGTAGTGCTGATAGGGGTGGGAGCAAGCGGGGCATACCTGTGGGGGCTCGGTGCCCTCGAAGATGTAGCCACACACAAGGCAACGCCAGCGGATGGGCTTCTCGCGTTTCCAGAGGGTGCCGTCCTGGAGGCGCTTCAAGAAGCGCTGGAAGCGCTCGTGGTGATGAGCCTCAATCTTGGCTATTGACTCAAACTTCACAGCAATATCGGGAAATCCCTCTTCGCGAGCCACGGCAGCAGCCTTAGTGTAGGCCTCGATGCCGTCCACCAGCTCTTCGTGGATAGAAATCTGGAGGTTGGTGGCAGTGTCGCCAATCACGCCAGCGTCGGCTACCAGAGGCACTTCTACTTGGCCGCCAGGAAGCAGTCCGAGGAAGATTTTGCCATGGCGCAGTTCGTTGGCTGCTGTATCGTCAAACATTACCCCCACCGGCCAAAGGTTTTCCTTGTTGGCTTTCTGGGCGTAGTAGGTGTAGCGGGCATAGGCTTGTGCCTCGTTGAGGTAGGCCGACACTATGTTTTTCTCGGTCTGTGTGCCCTTAAGACTTTTAGTGGTATCCATAAATAATAGTGTATGTTAGAGAGTGAAATGTTCTACAAGATATTTAACGCTCTTGGCGCGGCTTTGGTTGAAGGAGGAAAGTCCTTTAATCGCCGAATAGCTCAAGGGCAGAGGAGAAGTCAAAAAAATTGCCCGCTAATTTTGAAGAGCTATTTAAAAGCGTTACTTTTGTAGCGTGCGAATAAATACACGCTCCACCCGCTCATGAGTCAGACCAAGAAAAAACTACCCATATCATCCACCGGACGTGAAGGTTCACGCTGGTATTACGAAGTGAAATACAAGGGAAACCTCTATAAGGTGCCGATGCTCAAATACCAGACGGGCGCCGGCTCCAGTCAGCGCAAAGACCTGCCTTGTATTATATATGAGAGCGAAGACAATCCTCTGCGCATTGTCCAAGACCATGAATCGGTGGTGGCTGAGCTCTACACCGTTGGCAGTGTCTACACTTTCACTGTGCGCAGCAAGATTAGCGGCTACTATACTGTCCAGGATGACAATGGCTTGACAGCCCATCTTATTCCCCCTCCAAAGGGCCAATATAATGAAGGGCAGTCGGTGGAAGCCAAGGTGATAGCCATCGACCGCCAGAATATCACCCTTGAGCCTCTCGTAACAGCCGACCGCTTGGCCGACCGCGGATTTATGAGTTGGGAAGCAATAGCCGCAGCCGTCGGCTCCTCACTCGACGATTTGGAGCCCCTGATCACCCTCGTGGAGAGCAACCCCGACTTCTCGGAGGCTTATCTGCTCTACTCTCTTCATGAATCGCGATGGATCTTAGAGGCGCTATGCAGGCTCGACGACCATCTGCTCAACAATCCTGGAGCGCAGGATGCACGTCAACTGACCGACCTCTTTAGCCGCTTATGCGTGTATCTCATCGAGGAGAGCGACTTCCTGATGCAGCGCAGCGAGCAAGACCGCGCCAAATGGATAGAACGCCTATCAGCCTTTGCCAACCATGGCGAGGATTATCGCGAGGCCTACAATATACTGGCAGAGGGGCGAGGCCGAGAGTATGTGGCCAAGCAGCTCGACAACCTACGCCGCTCGGAGTATCTCTACCAGCCTGGAAGGAAGTTTCGCATCATGACGTGCATCTTTAACACCCAGGAGGATATCATGGCTGAGATGATGGATCGTATCTTCTCCATCATCTTGGGTGGAGACAAGAGCCACTGGCAGGCTGAGCCTTTTCGTAAGGCGTTTGTTGACATGCTCGAGCTTTTCATAGCCCGTCATCGCCCGACGGTGGGTCATACGGCCAATGAGGCTCTACCGACCAAGATGGTGACAGCGCTGGCCATCCAGCAGCTGCTATCCAATAGCGAAGACGATATAGACCGACGTCTCAATCGCGTCACCTACCTGCGCCTTCTCACCCATATATCAGATTATGCTTCCCACGCTATCATCGGCCGGGCGTTTCAAGCCTTGACCGACGACGACCCACAAGAGATAGAGTATAGCTGGCAAGATATCCACGACCCTATGGTGCTATATCGAAAAGCGGCCTTGGTGGAGAATAACGATGCTCGGCGCAACAACATACGCCAGACCTACAGCTCACCAACGATGCAACTGACCGCCCAACGAGGACGCTTTGTGCTGCAGTCGGCTTTCGGCGCCGGCCAAGCGGTTGACCTTAAGGACATCACTGAGGGCCTCGACTTTGAGGTACGCTCATTGGCCTCGATACGCGAGCGGCTACGTCCTGAGCTCGACCTGCAGCAAAATCTCCCTTACTGGCGCGCACTTGGCGCGGCAGTAATCGACGGACGTCAGGCGCGCAAGAAGGAGCTGCTCCATGCGGCTCCAAGCGCTGGCGACTGGGTGGAGGCCCTCTATGAATCGGCCAACGAAGAGGGCTCGGAGTTTTACTTCACCATCTCTACTCCTGGCTTTAAGGGCCGTGGGCGTCTGCTGCTTGAGGACACTGTGCGCTATCTACAGAAGTCGCCATCCAACAGCGAATTTTTTCTCGATGCCGAGGGGCGCCCTGTATGCCTGGAAGCGCTTGTGGTGGAAGAAGAGGATCGCGAAGGCTATTATGGCATCTCGCTTGTGGAGGCGTTTGAGGAGTACTTTGACGACCTGTACACCGAGGGCCGCGAGATAGAATGTAATATCCGTGCTTTGGCTCAGGTGGACAATCGCGGTCTCCACTTTGTGGGGGTAAGCAAAGACGGCGCTTCGTGTCTTATCCCCAAGAATACGAGCGTACAGCTCCAGAAAGGCGACTATGTGAGGGCCATGGTGAGGGAGAAGACCCACGAAGGTCAATATGTATGCGATTTCATAGAGACCACCTTCGAACGCTTCTTTATCTCCTCAGCTTTTCGCAATCTCGTGCAAGCCATGGCCATCGTCGACGATACGCTACCCTCCGAAAGCGATGAGGCGCTTGTGGAGGAGGCCATGACTCAAGAGATGCTTGGGGAGACTATGGCTTTGATTGACCGCAAAGCCTCCCTGTCGTCCAATCGCAATCATAGCTATGGGCTGCTATGTGTAGCGTCATGGCTAAGCCATCTGGCAGGCGACAGCCTCCGCGAGGATTATTATGAGAAGAGAAAGAGGATACTTACCTTCTTTGACGACTATGAGCGCAACTCTTTCTTGAGCCAAGATAAGATGGACGTCTTGATAGAAAGTCTGGGAAGCACACTGGTGAGTGGCGACCCTCTTATCAACGAGGCGGTATGCAAGCTGCAGATTCTAAGCTGTCTGCGCTCGGAGGACAAAAGTTTGCAGCCGCTTATGAAGATACGCCAGGAGTCGATAAGTCCTATCGTGCGCGATGCTGCCGACTTGGCTATGGCCTACCTCTTGACAGCCCGTTTTGACATTCCCTATATCAGCAAGCAACTGATGGACCGTATAAGACGCGTTATAGAGGTGAAAGGGCAGGATAGGGAGGCGCGATGGTTTGGCCGCGAAGACCAGACCCACGAGTTTAAGACCTCGATAGTATATCATGCCAAAGGCAATATGCTACCCGATATGAAGGCCCAGCGCTATACCATAATGAAGGTAATAGCTGGAATGCTCAACACCCGTGGAGGCGGCTCCCTCTTCCTCGGGGTCAACGACGAGGGATATGCCTGCGGCGTTGACAACGACCTGGCCATCCTCAATCTCTCGGAGGATGCCTATTCACGCCATCTCCACAAGATGATACGCGACGACTTAGGGCAGGTGGCCAACGACTGCTGCAACGAGACGGCGTGGGAAGAAGCCGATGGCTATCGGGTGTTGGTGGTGAAGGTGCGTCCTTATCCCGATGGTGCGCTCGTGGCGCTCGACGGCCAGTATTGGCGCCGCCAAGACTCTGAGACCATCCTGCTTGATAAGGAGGCAATCGATGTCCTCCAGCAACAGCAAGCCGCCAAGAAGAGCGCCTCATCCAGCGTCTCCTCGCGGCGTAAGAGCGCCAAGGAAGTGGCTACGCCTCTTATTACCAGCCGCTGGCGTAGCAACGTCGTGGAGCCATACGCTGAAGGGTATGGGGAGGATACACTGGCCTATGTCCACTTTTTGCCTCAGGATCGTTATAAGATTACTGACGAAGGCCTTTATGAATCTACCCTCTTGAGCCTCGCTATCCACGACGACGAACGCGATGGCCACCTTTTAGTGGCCTACAAGAGCGGCAAGATGGTGGCTGTGGAGATGGGCCAGATCCTCAACAAAAATCGCAATCAAGAAGGAGCCCTTAGCCATACCGAGCAACCGATATTTGTCAGCCCCATGCGCCCCGGTGATGAGGTGTTGACTGTATGGGAGAACGCCAAGGGCGAGAGCGTTGGCCGTGTTGACGATATCGACCATCTGGCGAGTGTCAATGCCGTGGGCTCGTTGACCGACGATGGAGGCTTGGTCCACACAGCGCGATTCAAGAGCCTGAGGGCTTGTGAAATCGTGCCTCGCGAGGTGGCCGACAAGCTCCGTCCATTTCGTCGCGGAGGCTTGGGCCTCAAGCAGAAGCTGCAGATTACCGACTTCCCTCTCTTTGAGCAGCTCCTTCATCTCTCTCTTCAATAATTAGTCTTTTTATTTCTTTTATTCTTTCAGTTAACTTGGCTACTTACATCGTCTACGAATCGCGTCTGCGTCGCAACCTCGCTCTTATCAAGAAGGTAAAGGAGGAGGCTGGGGTCAATATCATCATGGCCTTTAAGGCCAATGCGCTATGGCGCACGTTCCCTATTGTGCAAGAGTATTGTCAGGACTTCACGGCTTCTTCGCTCAATGAGCTCCAGCTCGGCCTTACCACCCTCGGCGGAGAGGCCCACAGTTATTGTCCCGCTTATACACCAGAGACTATCGATGCTTTTCTCGAGGGCTCATCGCATATCACGTTCAACACCATCAGCCAGTGGGAGAGGTTTAAAGACAAGACTCTGGCTTCGGGTAAAAGCCCTGGCTTGAGGGTAAATCCCCAATGCTCAGTGATAGAGACCGACCTCTACAACCCAGCCCTTCCGGGCTCGCGCTTCGGCATGACGGCCGATCAGATTGGCAAACGGCTTCCGGAAGGCATCGAAGGCCTCCACTTCCATGCCCTCTGCGAGTCGTCGAGCTACGATCTTGAGCGTGTTTTGGCGGCTTTTGAGGAGCAGTTTGGACGCTTTCTGCCCCAAGTGAAATGGGTAAATATGGGAGGGGGCCATCTGATGACGCGTGAAGGTTATGACACTGACCATCTCATACGCTTGCTTCGCGGCTTTCGCGAGCGCTATCCTTGGCTTAAGGTAATCTTAGAGCCCGGTAGCGCTTTCACGTGGCGCACAGGCGACTTGGATGTAGAGGTGGTCGACGTGGTGGAGAACCAGGGTGTCAAGACAGCTATCATCGATGCATCTTTTGCATGTCACATGCCCGACTGTCTGGAGATGCCCTACAAGCCTGCCATCACCGAGAGCGTGGAGGAAAGCCCTGAGCGCTACTGCTATCGGCTGGGAGGAAATTCATGCTTGAGTGGCGACTTCGTGGGCGACTGGTGGTTTGACAAGCCTCTGGAGATAGGTCAACACTTGACCCTCGAGGATATGAACCATTACACCACGGTAAAGACCACTATGTTTAACGGACTCCAGCACCCCGATATGGTGCTCGAGCGTCAGGACGGCTCACGCGAACTGCTGCGCCACTTCACTTTTGCCGATTATCGCGATCGCATGGACTAAGCTATGAGATTTTCTATCATTATACCCGTCTACAATCGCCTTGACGAGGTCGACGAGCTCCTGGAGAGCCTTGCCCATCAGACTGTCCACAACTTTGAGACCATCATCGTAGAGGATGGCTCCTCCGCCCCATGCCAAGAGGCCGTGGAGCGATGGCAGGACAAGGTGGATGTGAAATATTTTTATAAGTCCAACGAGGGCCGATCCATCGCTCGTAACTATGGCCTTGAACGCGCCACAGGCGATTACTTCATCTTTTTCGATAGCGATTGCGTTATCCCACCTACGTATTTCGAGACGCTCGAAAAGGTGCTTGCCGAGCGCCCACTCGACTGCTTTGGTGGCCCGGATGCCGCCCACGAGTCGTTTACCACCACTCAGAAGGCCATCAACTATGCTATGACTTCATTTCTTACCACCGGAGGAATACGGGGGGGCAAGATACAGCTTGAGAAGTTTGTGCCTCGCACCTTCAACATGGGCTACAGCCGGCAAGTATACGATAGGGTAGGAGGCTTTCGCGAGATGTTCTCCGAAGACATTGATATGAGCACACGCATAAGGCAGGCGGGCTTTTCCATTGGCCTCATACGCGAAACCCCCGTATATCATAAACGTAGGGTCGACTTCCGCAAGTTTTTCCGCCAGGTCTACGTCTTCGGTATGTCGCGCATCACCCTCAAGCTCCTTTACCCCGATTCTCTTAAGCTTGTACACACGCTGCCGGCGTTGGCCGTAGTGGCTGGGGTGGTGTGTGTAGTGCTGGGGATAGTGGTCAGCCCGTGGTGGTTTTTGCCCATAGGCATTTATCTTCTGGCCATATTTATAGGGGCATTGATCTCCACGGGCTCGTTGGTGATAGCCACAAAGGCTGTGCCAGCGAGCATCATTCAGATTGGAGGTTATGGCACCGGCTTTATAAAAGCCTTCACGCACAAGATCCTTCTCGGCCGAGGCCGCAACATTGCCGAAGAGATAGAAATACGCCGGGGCAAATGACATTTATTCATCAAAAATCAATAATACTTATTTAGATAAAGTGGGTACAGCGAAAAGAAGAAAAAGAGGCCTTGAGGACCTGCCCGAGGATTGCAAGCCGCGCGAACGTGCAGAGCAATATGGCATACAAGCTCTCCAGAATCATGAGCTGATAGCTATCATTCTGGGCAGTGGTATAAAAGGCAAAAACGTGATAGAACTTAGCCAGGAGATACTGCGCACGTGTGGACATTCTTTGGCTCAGTTGGCTCAAATGTCAATACAAGAGATGAAAGCCGCATTTGGTGGCATTGGGCAAGCCAAGGCTATAGCTTTGGCCGCGGCTATGGCTTTAGGAAAAAGAGCTCAAGCCGAGAAGGGGCCCGATTATGTCACGGTTGACACCCCTGATGTGGCTTATAATTATATAAGAGCCGAAGTCGAAGATCTCGACCACGAAGAGTTTTGGATTATATGCGTCAACAGAGCCAATCGCATAAAGGGGAAGTATAGGATTAGCCATGGGGGCACGGCTGCCACAGTGGTCGATGCAAAGATAGTGTTTCGCACGGCCATTGAGAAACTCGCCCAGGGAATAGTGTTGGTGCATAATCATCCCTCAGGCAACCTACGCCCCAGCAACGAGGACGACAATCTCACCAAGCGTCTTAAGGCAGCTGGCGACTTGCTGGATATACGGGTGCTCGACCATCTTATTATCACCTCCACTTCGTTCTATTCTTACCATAACGCAGGCAAGCTTTAGCGGCGCGGGATAGCAGAAAGAAATGGACTATGGAGTGGGCAAAAACAGTGACCGAAAGATAAAAGAATGTTAAATAAATTTTCTCAATTTCGTGGATAAAATGATGAAATATAGGTAGGTACGACTAAAACAGCCCAAAAGTTAGAACACAAAAATTGTAAAAATGTTTGGTGGGGAAGAAAATCCGTTGTAACTTTGCACTCGCTTTCGGGAACGAACTTCCCGGGCGACGAAAAAAGAGAACATTGAAAGCATTGCAATAGAGACTGTAGAAGTAGTACAAGAGCTTATAAAGAGACTCTAGTCAATTTCGCACAGGCGAGACACAATAAAGCGTACAGGACGTCCGGAGCACACTTCAGAGAAAAAAAGAAGAACAAGATACAAACAGCGAAGAGTT
>JAJBVL010000027.1 GCA_020859845.1 Bacteroidales bacterium | reverse complement strand
ATTTGACTTTTTCCTAATGCCTCGGAAATCTGTCAACCTTTTTCAGTTCAAGTCATATTTTGCATTTTGTTATATATTTTTATTTAATTGAATATTAGGTGTTTAACTAAACTATTTTAAAAATATATGTTTATACTCCAACAAAACCTCTTGTTTATATTCTATTTTCATACTAACTTTGCATCACAAGACGAGAATATCACCTTTAAAAATTGAATGGATTTTAGATTAAGCACAGAGAAGTTTTAGGTAAAAAATTTGTTTTATGTTAGCACTGATTTGACGGCTTCGTGAGAAGGCGTCAATTTTTTTATAGTTATTTTTGTAACTTTGCATTCCGAATGAATAATACAACCCTCCTATGGCTTCTTACCCATCCCAGAATCAGCGCTCAAGAATAAGAATAGGTATGCTCGGTCTTGGTGCTCGAGGAAGAGCCACTTTGCGACGCATGCTCCAACAGCCACGTGTTGAAGTAGTGGCCCTGTGTGATCCTTCGTCGCAAAGCCTTGAGCGCTCAAAGACAATTGTCGACTCCAGCTCTTGGACTCCTAAGTATTTTCCAGATAAGGAAGGCTGGCGCCGCGTGTGTGAGGATCCCAAAATAGACCTTGTGATAATCTCCACCCAATGGGCCCAACACGCTCCGATGGCAATCTACGCTATGAAGTGTCAAAAGACAGTGGCTGTAGAGGTGCCAGCGGCCGTCACTGTACAAGAGTGTTGGGAGTTGGTGGAAACGTCGCGCTTGACCGGCATGGAATGTTTCATGATGGAGAATTGCTGCTTCGATCCTTTTGCTCTCAACAGCCTCGAGCTCTGTCGACAAGGCCTACTTGGCGAGTTGACCCATTGTGAGGGCGCTTATATCCACCAGCTCTACGACACCGATCATTCAGGATGGATGACCGAAAGCTGCATGCGCCAAGGAGGCAATCCCTACCCCACTCACGGCCTTGGCCCTATATGCCATCTTCTCGACATCAACCGCTCCGACCGGCTTGATTACCTCGTATCGCTATCAGCAGAGGGCAGCGGAGGGCTCCCCATCAACACTACCCTTCTCCACACCAAGCGTGGTCGGAGCATTGTGTTGCAGTTTGACATCTCCACCCCCCGCCCCTACAACCGTCTCCAGATTATTTGCGGCACTCAGGGCTTCATCCGTAAGTATCCGACACCCACCGTTCAGATTGAGGGGCATAAACCTCTTATCGGCTCAAGAGCTGAGAGGTTGTTGGCTTCAACGCCCCATCCACTCTATCAACAGTGGGCCCCTGAGGGGGAGCGATTGGGCGTAGACAATATGATGAACTATCTAATGGATTGCCACCTCGTGAGCCATATGCTCGACCATAAGCCCCTTGCTATCAATGTGACCGATGCTGCTCTCTGGAGTAGTATCGCGCCCCTAAGCGCCTATTCGGCCAGCCAGGGTAGTTGCAGGGTAGAGATCCCCGACTTCACAGGAGGCCTTCCATGGTAAGAAGGGAAAAATGACTGTTTTTCTCTAAACCAAAAGAAAGATACCTCGAAATCTTTCAACGTCGCAAAAAAAGTTGTAAATTTGTCAACTGAAACCCATGTCAACTCTCCCACTCTCCCTGCAGGGGTTTCTGCCCTAATATCTACCATAGCTCACATACCACTATTATCACTATTATCGCTTTATGCTGCCGCCTATCAAGTCGCCATACCGCCGAGGAGCCGACGATGGCTTTTACTTTGGACTTTACCTTAGCGCGCTGTTCTTAGCATCAGTGTGTGCGGTAAAGACACCTTTCTTTGCTTTTGTCACCATGCTCATGATGTTGGGGGTGCCGTTTATCATCTACTACTTCCTCCGCCGGACGTATGTAGTGGAGCGGGGCACCTCTCTGCTCTCAGCGCTATGGATGCAAGGCATCATGATATTTATATGCGGCTCGCTAATAAGCGGAGTAGTGGCAATAGTATACCTAAAGTGGGTCGACCCCGACTTTGTCATCAACCTGGTGAAGGAGGCTCGCGACATCTACCGCGAGAGCGATTGGCCACAAGCAGAAGAGACAGCCAACATCTTGCAACGCATGATCGACAACCATCTCGTGCCCTCGGCCATTTCATTGGTGATTGAGATGATATGGTTTTCGGTGTTTACCGGCTCGCTGCTTTCGGTATTGATGGGGCTGTTGGCCAGGGCTCGCAAACTGCCATCGGAAGTGGCAGACAACCCATAAGTATCTATCATTTTCTACAGATGGACATTTCAGTCATTGTACCCCTCTACAACGAAGCCGAGTCGCTTCCCGAGCTCGAAAGCTGGATAGCTCGAGTGATGAATGACAACGGATTCAGTTATGAGGTGATATTTGTCGACGACGGCAGCACCGACGAATCGTGGCAGGTGATAAAGGAGCTTGGAGCCAAGAACCCCGCTGTGAAAGGTGTAAGCTTTCGTCGCAACTATGGCAAGTCGCCTGCCTTGAACACGGGCTTCGCTCGCGCCCAAGGCGATGTGGTGATCACCATGGACGCCGATCTCCAAGACAGCCCCGATGAGATACCCGAGCTCTACCGCATGATCACCCAAGAAGGCTACGACCTGGTGAGCGGCTGGAAGCAGAAACGCTACGACCCCCTATCCAAGACCATCCCCACGAAGCTCTTCAACGCCACTGCCCGACGTGTGAGCGGCATCCACAACCTCCACGACTTCAACTGTGGGCTCAAGGCCTATCGTCAGAAGGTGGTGAAGCACATAGAGGTGTATGGCGATATGCACCGCTACATACCCTATTTGGCCAAGAACGCTGGATTCAAAAAGATTGGAGAGAAGGTGGTGAAGCATCAAGCTCGCAAGTACGGGTCCACAAAGTTTGGCCTTGATAGGTTTGTCAATGGCTATCTTGACCTCCTTACACTATGGTTTACCAACAAGTTTGGCATCAAGCCCATGCACTTCTTCGGTCTGCTTGGCAGCCTGATGTTTCTTTTGGGATTTGTGGCAGCGATAGCGGTGGGAGCCACCAAGCTCTACAACCTGCATAATGGCCTACCCTACATCCTGGTGACAGATTCGCCCTACTTCTATATAGCTCTCGTACTGATGATTCTCGGCACCCAGCTATTCTTAACAGGCTTTTTAGGGGAGCTAATTGTAAGGAACTCCCCGGGGCGCAACCATTACGAGATAGAAGAGGAGCTCGGCACCCACAACTTTTGACTTTTGACTTATGACTTTTGACTTATGACTTTTGACTTATAACTTTTGACTTAACTATGTCATATTCCAATTTTTACAATTTAGTCAACGAGCGCTATTCTTGCCGCCAGTACACTCCACAACCCGTGTCGAGGGAGACAGTCTTGGCCGTCTTGGATGCAGCTCGATTGGCACCCTCGGCCTGCAATCGTCAACCTTGGCAATTTGTAGTGGTCGACACTCCTGAAATGCGACACAAAGTAGACCAATCGTATGGCCGCGACTGGGTCAATGATGTGCAAGTATTTATCGTGGCTTGTGGCCTACACGACCAAGCATGGCATCGCGCCGATGGTAAGGATCACACCGATATAGATGTAGCCATAGCCGTGGAGCATATATGCCTGGCCGCCACATCACTCGGACTGGCCACTTGCTGGATATGCAACTTTGACAAGCCGTCCCTCTCCGAGGCGCTTCATCTCCCTTCCCACGTGGAGCCTATCGCCATTATTCCCTTAGGATATGCCGAGCCTACGGCTAAAGCTCCAGAGAAGAAGCGCAAAGACATGAGCGAAATCATACGATGGGAAAGCTTTTAGGTTGGATGGCAATAGCTATATCCCTGTGTCTGGCTGCAGGATGCAACACCTCGGGATGTCTGGAAAACCAGAATAGTATTCCCTTGGCGGGGTTCTATTCATCGTCAACGCTGACGGCCATTTCTATCGACTCAGTGGCCATTGGCGGGGTTGGCGCTCCTCGCGACTCACTGCTCTCCACAGGGGCAACTGCCATATCCCAACTCTATCTGCCATTTCGCGCCACCGACTCCTCCACGAGCTACTTCTTTCGCTACATTTCTCAAGGGCTCAACTACGACTTTCTCGTAGACACCATCACCTTTACTTACGATACTCACCTCTACTTCGCCTCAGAGGAGTGTGGAGCAATGTATCGCTACTACATCACGGAGATGACCCACACTACCCATCTCATAGACTCGGTGGCCATCACCGACTCATTGGTGACCAATCTCGATGTGGAGCGCATCAAAATCTTTTTCCGCACCGCCAATCCCGATGAAGAAGAGGAAGAAGAGACAGAGGAAGAGCCCTCACAAGGCGACGACTATTCAGAAGACGACACAGAAGAATGACCTTTATACGCCACATAACAGTCAGCTTTTTGCTCCTCTCCGTGTGCTTTATGGGAGGATGGGACTTGGAGGCTCAACGACGCATCACACCCGTCACTCCCACTACCCCCACTCTTACTCCCGACGGAAAGCTCAAGAAGAAGACTGAGGAATTTGACCGCACACGCCTTGAAGAGCGTTTGGACGCCAACGGTAACATTATACTCGTTGACACTATCACCGGACGAGAGTGGGTCGACACCACTGCTGTCGTTGAGAAGCCACGCAATCTTTATCCATTGATATACGAAGCCACAGCAGGCATTAATATATGGGACCCTCTGATGCGTATCCTCGGGCAAGAATATGGAGGAATCGACTTTTGGGCCGAGCTTAGCCTACACAATCGTTTTAAGCCAATCATAGAGATTGGAGTAGCCAGCTCGGATATCACTCCCGATGGCCTCAACTACACCTTTCACAATAGTCTTGCCCCTTTCTTCAAGCTGGGTATGAACTACAATGTGTTCTACAACTCCAACCCAGCTTATCAATTCTGCGTAGGCCTTCGCTATGGTTTCACCTCCTTTAAATATAAGCTTACCGACGTCACCATACAAGGAGGGTACTGGGGCGACCCCACCTACCCCGACTTCCCAGAGCAGACATCCTCGGTGGGATATTTCGAGGTGGTGTTTAGCGTAAAAGTAAAGATTTATGGACCCATCTCAATGGGATGGGCTCTAAAATACCACTCCATCCTCAACGAAAGCAAAAACGACTATGGCAACCCTATGTTTATCCCAGGCTATGGCAAGCGCGAAAACTCCATAACGGGAGGTCTCTCCATAATGTATACCATACCATTAGATAAAAAGAGCAATAATCTCAACGTGTCAACCAAATAACATTACAAATAGAAAATGTCAACCTTTCTATCCCCTACGTCGCGACCAATAGCTATATGTAGCGATCATGCCGGCTATCCTTTGAAATGCGCCGTCATAGAGTTTCTGGAGAGCCAGGGTCTTAAGTGTCATGATTTTGGCACTCATTCTCCTGATAGCTGCGACTATCCCGACTTTGCTCACCCCTGCGGCAAAGGACTCGATGACGGTGAGTTTGACTTTGCCATTGCCATCTGTGGCACAGGCAACGGTATAGCTATGACCCTCAACAAGCATCAGGGGGTAAGAGCGGCTCTATGCTGGCTCCCCGAGATTGCCAGCTTATCGCGTGCCCACAACGATGCCAATTGTTTGGTGCTACCTGGCCGATTTATCACTCCCGAAGTGGCCATGGAGTGTGTAAAGACGTTTTTCTCCACTCCCTTTGAGGGTGGACGCCATGCACGCCGCGTAGCCAAAATCCCTCTTTTCCGCCAAGATTAGGAGAAGGCAAATGTAAGTACTTACCACAAGAAGCCACGGCGCAATGAGCGCCGTGGCTTCTTGTGGTAGGGGGGAAGAGTTAAAACTCGTCATCCAGCCCCTTCAATGGCGATAGAGTATGGGCATCTATATAATCAGAAAAGGCCTGCTTATAGGTCTCGCTGATAGGTATCTGCACCTTGCCAAACACGATTTTATTGCGCTCTATGAGCCGTATCTTGGTGGTGTTGACAATAAACGAACGGTGGACGCGCAAGAACTTGGATTGAGGCAATGCTCTCTTCAGGGACTTCATGCTCATCAGAGTCATTATGCTCCGATCATCGTTCTCGAGGAAAATCTTCACATAGTCCTTTACGCCCTCGATATAAGTGATCTGATTGAGAGGTATCTGGACAAGCTTATATTCGCTCTTGACGATGATATAGTCGTTGCTTGCCGATATCTCATCCAGCTGTCGGCTCATCTCAATCTGTTGCTGAGCCTTGTTGATGGCCGTCAGAAATTCTTCATAGCTGACAGGCTTCAGTAGATAGTGGAGCGCGTTGACCTTAAAGCCATCGATTGCATAGTTGTCGTAGGCTGTGGTAAAGATAATTTTGCTCGTCGAAGGGATGATTTTAGCAAACTCCAGGCCATTGAGCTGGGGCATCTGAATGTCGAGAAAGACCAGGTCAATGTTGCCTTGCATCACGGTCTTGATGGCTTCTTGAGCAGAGCCATACACTCCAACGAGCTCCAATGAAGGAGTCTTCTGTACATAGCTGGCTATCAATTGAGCAGCCAAGGGCTCATCGTCGATGACGCAGCAGCGAAGTGTAATCATAAGTTTTTCTGTTTGTTTAGATGTATAAGTTGAATTTTTATTGACAAGTAAATTCCCTATGGAAGGGTAGCTGGAGGATCAAGCTGAATGGTAAGGCGCAGGTCATACTCTTCGCCATCATCCTTGATTTCTAACGATGCTCTGTCACCATATATCAGGTCGAGACGACGCTGTAAATTGGTCATACCGATACCATGAGGACGGTTCTCTTTAGTGGGGACCCCATGAGAATGAAAGTTATGAGTGTGACACACCACCACTCCCTCTTTGGCAGAGATGTTAATGGTCACGCCTCGATCGGGTTCGCCCGTATTGCCATGTTTAAAGATATTCTCTATGATGTTAATGAAGATCAATGGTGCTATCTGACATTCTCCCGAATCGCCTACATTTAGCGTCACCTCAACGGGCATTCGGCCAGACAGTCGCAGACGTATCAAGTTGAGATAGTTGGCCACGAAATCAAGCTCACGTTGGAGAGGCACAGTGCGAGGATTCTCATATAACACATATCTCAACAGCTGGCTTAGCTCGTGGACCGCCGTCTGGGCTTTGTCGGGGCTAATAGATATCAGAGCATAGATAGTGTTGAGCGTGTTAAACATGAAGTGGGGGTTGAGCTGACTCTTCAAGCTCTTAAGTTCCTGCTCGCGTTGAGTGGTCAAGGCCTCCTGCTTCTGACGGTCAATCAACACCCAGTGCTGGCTAAGTCGCAAGGCCACACTAAGAGCTATCGTAAGAATGAGGATTACCAAGTCGCGCAGCAGGAAGGAAGCAGCATGTGCTATATTGATGGCTTGGCCTGGTTGTGGCCGCGGTCCTCCCAAGCCTCCACCCGAGGGACGCCCTCTGGGCGGCAGATTGGATTCTGGGCCCATGTAGCGCCACATCACGTACATTACAATGGCTGCCACCACTACAAGCAAGGCATTATAGACAATAAACTTCAAGAGATTGCGTCTACCCGACATCAAGGTCCTGTCTATTATGACATAGAAATTGAGGTAGAACACGATCACATAGACCAGCGACTTGCTATATAGCGCTAAAGTATTGAGGGCCGTAGTGTGCGTACGCCCAAGGTTGAGAAGCACCTCGGGCAACACAAATATGATGGTGATACACAATAAGTGAGTAAGAAATGTGGCCACCTTCTGTCGGCGTTTGGCCGACGGATCAATTATCATCTGACTGGTAACGAGCATCTCACGTTGGGAATAAATAGTGTATTATGCCATTTTTAATCATAACGTACATTTATTCGTAACGTATGGCTTCGATGGGGTCAAGATTGGCTGCTTTCTTGGCAGGATACCAGCCAAAGAAGACACCTGTCACCGTACAAACCACAAACGAAAGCACTACCGAGTAGACTTGAATATAGACTGGCCAGTGGGCTATAAGATTTACGAGCCATGAGGCCAAGGCGCCCACGATGACGCCTATCACGCCGCCTGTCACGCTGATGATGATGGCTTCTATCAGAAATTGTGAGAGGATGTCAATACCACGAGCGCCGATACTCATGCGAAGGCCTATCTCGCGGGTGCGTTCGGTCACCGACACATACATGATGTTCATGATGCCGATACCACCCACCAATAGCGAAATGCCAGCGATACAAGCCAAGAGGACCGTCATCATGTCGCTTGTGGAGTTCATCATCTCGCTAAGCTCCTGCTGCGAGCGTATTTCGAAGTCGTCGTCGGCATCATCCTTTAACTTGTGATTGGAGCGCAATATCTCTGTGATTTCGTCGGTGGCTTGGTCAGAAAGATCCTCGCTCAAGGCCGAGCAGAAGATGCTCTGGAGGTAGTCGATAGCCAGTATTCGTTTCATCACCGTAGTGTAAGGAGCCAACACCACATCGTCTTGGTCCATACCCATAGAGTTGGAGCCCTTTGGTTCGAGAGTGCCTATCACCGTAAAAGGAATCTTGTTGAAACGCACCACCTTGCCTACGGGATCCTCCCCGTTGGGAAACAGATTGTCGATTACCGTCTTGCCCAGCAGACACACCTTGGCAGCACTCTTGATATCCTGCTCGGTAAACATATTTCCGTCTTGCACCTTCACCTTGCGGATGTCGAGATACTCGGGCGTGACGCCATAGACCGACGATGGATAGTTGTTGTTGCCGTTGATAAACTGTCCAGAGCTCGACACCTGAGGCGACACAGCCTCTACGTAGCTTGTCTTGTCGCGTAGAGCCTCGTAGTCCTCGATTTTGAGAGTCTGCATATCGTCGGCACTCTGTCTTACGCCTCCGCGCTGCATGTTGCCGGGATGGATCATTATCATATTAGAACCCATCTCGGATATCTGAGCCTTTATGCTGTTTTTAGAGCCTTGACCTATGGCAAGCATAGTGATTACCGATGCCACACCGATGATGATACCCAGCATCGTCAGCAGACAGCGCATCTTATTGTTGTTGAGAGCCTTGAGGGCTATCTTTAAGAGATTGGCTAAATTCATAATGCGGGAGGATTAATCGGGTTCGGGGAGAGAATCAAACATCTGTTTAGCCGACGCCACATTTGGGTTAAGGGTATCGGAGGTTATCTTACCATCGCGAAGCACGATGTTGCGCGAGGAGTAGGCAGCAATATCGGGGTTGTGGGTCACGAAGATAATCGTGCGACCGCGTGCATAGAGCTCCTGGAAAAGCACTAGGATGCTAAACGAAGTGCGAGTGTCAAGGTTACCTGTGGCCTCGTCGGCGAGTATCAAGACAGGGTCATTTACCAGAGCGCGGGCGATGGCCACACGCTGCTGTTGGCCCCCCGACATCTGATTGCTCTTGTGCTCCAGGCGGTCGCCAAGCCCCACAGCCTTGAGTGCCTCAATAGCCATCTCACGACGTTTGACAGCCTTGATCGAAGGATTGTACAGCAGTGGGAGTTCCACATTCTCGATGGCAGTCGTCTTGGGCAGCAGATTGTAGTTTTGAAACACAAAACCTATCTTACGATTGCGGAGAGTGGCACGCGCAGGCTTACTCATGGTCCTGACGCTTACCCCGTCGAGCACATACTCGCCTGAGGTGGGAGTGTCAAGGCATCCCAAGAGATTGAGCAGCGTCGACTTTCCGCTACCCGAGGTGCCCATGATGGTGACAAATTCTCCTTCATGGATAGTAAACGACACACCCCTAAGGGCTTTCACAATCTCGCCTCCTACCTTGAATTCGCGTCGCAGATTGGTCACTTTTATGATTTCTCTAGACATAGTAAGAGATTGTAAGCGAGATTATTTTTTGTTCTTTTCCTTGTCTTGTCCAGGACGTTTGGGAGCAAATGGGCTCTGATCAGCGCTTGAGCTGGCGTCTTCCTCAGCCACCACTGTCGTACTGTACTCCTCGGCCACCTTATCGTCGGTGGTAAGTCCGGAGAGGACAGCCACGTTGACACCATTGTTTGCACCCACAGTGATTGTGACGGGCTCAAGTTTGTCGCCGCGCTCTACCCATACTCGACGCTGATCGCCATCGTCGGGCAGTGGTGCCAAGCCCTCGGTATTGGCCTGAGGAAGATTACGAGCTTCAGGATAGTCGTGAGGAGTGAAGCGCAAGGTCTTTACCGGCAGCATCAACACATCCTTCTCATGCATCACGTAGATGGTGAGATTGGCTGTCAGGCCAGGGATAAGCTTCATATCCTTGTTTGGAGTGTCAACAATCACCTCATAGGTCACGACGTTGCTCTCTGTAGTGGGGTTGATGCGCACTTGGCTCACCGTGCCGGTAAACACATCGTCTGGATAAGCATCAACGGTGAATGTCACTTCCTGGCCCACCTTTACTTGGCCTATGTCGGCTTCGTCCACGTTGCCCACCACCTCCATATTTTGCAGGTCGGCGATAACATAGAGGTTGGCCACGTTCATACTTGATACGACTGTCTGGCCCACCTCTACCTCGCGCGAGATGACTATGCCATCAATTGGCGAGTATATCTCAGCGTAGTTGAGGTTTTTGGCAGCCTTTACACGGTCGGCCTGGCTCTTTTCGTAGGAAGTTTTTGACACTTCGTATTCTTTCTTCGACGTGTCAAACTCATAGTCGCTTATCAGTTGCTGTTCATGCAGCTTCTTGTCGCGCTCATAGTTGGTCTTATTATATTCATATGTGAGGCGAGCTGATTCCATATTGGCATCGGCGCTCTTCAGCTCACTCTCGAGTAGGGTCTTCTCAATCTCAGCTATTAGCTGACCCTTGGTGACGGGAGAATTGAAGTCGACATAGAGTTCGGAGATAATACCAGTCACCTGTGTACCTACGTCGACTTGTGTTTTTGACTCCACGGTACCCGTAGCGGTCACCGTTTGGCTCATTTCGCCGCGTTCTGGATGTACCGTCACCAGCGAAATCTTGGCATCCTTGCTACAGCTCCCCATCGTCAGCGAGAGGGCCACGAAAGCAATAGAGGCGAATGATGTCAAAAGTTTAGACTTTTCCATATAATATAAAGATATGATTTTTTTCAAGTAGATGTATTGAGGATTCTCTCACAAAAGGGTGTGAAGGAGTGTCTTACGGCAGACTTACACTGAGCGTACGATAATATTCTATCTGCTTTTTGCCAAGCATTGTAGTGTATTTTGCCTGCAGGAGTTCCTGACGAGCCTGCGTCAGAGTGGAGTGAGCCGAGAGGAGCTCTACGGTGTTGACCAAGCCCACCTCAAATTGAGCGTTTACCAGTTCGTCGCTCAGTTGAGCTGAGGCCACTTGCTCTACGCCGGCTTGATAACGTGCCTGTGCCGAATTGACATCAATGTAAAGCGATTCTATCTCCTGCGCCAGAGTATTGATACGCTGCTGACGGTCAAGGTCGGCGTTGAGGCTCTGTATCTTAGCCTGAGCCACTGCTGTCTTAGTCGACTTACGGTCAAAGATAGGTATGGAGACTGTCAAGCCTATATTCTCGTTGAATCCACGCTTCATCTGGTCGCCCCAACTTGTGCCGCCACTAAAGTAATTCGTACCAATGCCAGCGCTCAGCGACAGCGAAGGCAGGCCCGAGGCGCGTGCTATCTTCTCATCGAGCTGTGCAGCCTCCACCGTAAGACGGTCGGCTTCCAACTCGTTGTCACACTGCAGCGTAAGGGCATAGCTCTCTTGGATATCAGGGAGAGCAGCGAGTACGTCATCGGCTGTCCAACTGACAGGAACAAGCGATATCTCCTCGGTAAGGCCCAGTTCGAGCAGACGCTTGAGTTCCATACGTTGCGAGTTGTAGTTGCCTATCGCGTTCACCACGTTATACTGGTCTTGCTGAGCTTGGGCTGCCAGCTGAGCATAATCCACGCGCGACAGACGCCCACTCTCCATCAGTTTCTTAGCTCTTTCGGCTTGAGCCTTGCTCACTTCGGCAGCGCTCTCCTGTATCCCTATAGTCTCATATGTATATAATATATTAATATATAGCGAGAGGATATTGAGCTCTATGGTGTTGAGGTTGGAGGCTTCCGAAAGTTCATCTATGGAGACACCCATGCGGCGACGCTTGATGGTGTTTTCGCGCTCTCCACCGTTCCAGACGGTCCAGCCAGCATTTAGCCCATAGTTGCTCGAATAGGATGTCTTGGTGCCATTGGCCCAGGGGGCATTGGTAAGGCCTTGAGTGGTGCTGAAACTCAGCGACGGCTGCCATTGAGCCTCCGCTGCCTCGAGAGCTATCTGGCTGTTTTCCACGGCCAGCCGAGCTTGTTGCAGGGAGATGTTGTGAATTTTAGCCCACTCTACGCAGTCGGAGTAGCTCCACTGCTTTTGGGTCCATCCCTGAGTGGATACGACTCCTACCAGCGCCAAAGCTATGGCTCCTGCTTTAAATCGCTTGATGTGATGGTAAATGAATGTTGGTTGCATACAGTGATATGTTATTTTTACATCTTTACTTGTATTGACTACAAAGTTAAGGCGCAGTTTAAATCGCTCCAAATCTTTTAGACATTCACCCCCAAAAAAGGATAGAAATAGGCAGATTGTCGTATTTTACAGCCGGTTCTTCAATGGTGTGTTAAATTCAACTAATAATATTCCTTTTGTGCAAAATTTCGGTTTTGAAAATGACAATGAGGCAAAAACACAAAATTCAAATCTTTCTTTATGTTAAAAGGAAACAAAATTGTTGACAAACCAAAAATTATATCGTACCTTTGCAGTGAAAAATCAACACCCTTGTTGCTATCCTTAGACTGAAATAAAAATTTTACGCAACATTATCGAGCTTAGCTCATTTAGACTAAGGCAATTCAGGCAGCAACAGGCTTTATCTTACCGTCGTGATGACACTGGATAAAGACTAAGGTGTGAATGTAAGTATGATATAATCTCTAAGTAATTATTCAAATTTATGATATACTATCCTTTATACCCCAAGCGTTATACT
>JAJBVL010000024.1:20301-39320 GCA_020859845.1 Bacteroidales bacterium | reverse complement strand
GTTAACTACATTAAAATATGGATAGCAAAATTCCTAAAAATTAACAATTAACTTGTGAAAGATTGTCTACGCTGGGATAAAACGCTGAGCAATAGGAGTATAATAAGAATATTGCACATCCCAAAAAGGAATGTGCAATAAAATATTTATGAATTATTAACAGTCTACTTGCAGAGCAAAGTGAGGATATCTTCTACGATGAGCTTGGGGTTTAGTCGATAGAGGTCGCCCAGGAGCTGGTAGTCGTAGCGGTCGGCCCACTCTTGGTCCATGCCATAACTTCTCACCTCCATAAGCGATGTCCCATAGAAGGCGGCTATACGTTGGCCAAATCCGCCTTGCAACACTCCGTCCTCCAGCGTCACTACCAAGCGATGGTTGGCCTCCAGGCTTTGGAGGAGAGGAGCGTCTACGCCGCTAAGGAATCGTGGGTTGATAATCGTTGGCATGATGCCTTTTTCCTCAAGGATATGCGCCACTTTGAGAGCAAGGCCGTAGAATGTCCCTGCGCCGATTATGGCCACGTCCGAGCCGTTTTGGGTGACGTTGTAAGTGTTGATGTCGGAGTAATCGGTAGGGTAGGTCTGTTCGCCGTCAACCATCTTTCCTCCTGGCACCTTTATGGCCACGGGATATTCGCGCTGGTGGAGGGCCCAGAGAAGCATTGACTCATACTCCAGACGGCAGGTGGGTGCGAGATATACAAAGCCCGGTATCGACGTGATGAGCGGGATGTCAAACCATCCGAGGTGGGTCACGTCGGTCATACCATAAAACGAAGCGTGGAATATCGAGAGTACCACCGGCGTAGAGTTGATGGCTACGTCTTGCGACAACTGGTCATAGGCCCGCTGCATAAACGAGCTGACGATGCCTATCCAGGGGGTGCCTCCTCCCTTGGCGATGCCTGAGGCCAGCGACACTGCTTCCTGCTCCGCGATGCCTACATCTATATAATGATGGCCTGCTTGGCGACGCTTCTCGGGGGTAAACCCTATCGCGCCGGGCGTGGCGGCAGTGATGGCCACCAATCCTGGATTGACAGCCATCTCTCCGAGAAGGATGTCGGTGGTCACGTCGCCATAGTCTTTCTCTTCGGCTGGAGAGGGCTCACCAATGATGGGCTTGCCAGTGAGTAGCTCAAAAGGAGGCCCATAGTGAAACGCCTCTTTATTCTCCACGGCTGGTAGATAGCCATGGCCTTTCTCTGTGGCGATATGCACCACCACGGGATGATTAATATCTTTTACAGCGCTGAAGGCCGCGATGAGTTGCTCCAGGTCGTTGCCGTCGGCCACGAAGCGATAATCAAAGCCGAGGGCCTTAAAATAATTGGTGGGCGCTGTGCCATTGGTCTGACGCAGTAGGCGCAGGTTGTCGTAGAGGCCACCGTGGTTTTCGGCTATCGACATGTCGTTGTCGTTGACCACCACTATGAAGTTGGTCTTGAGTGTGGCTGCGTAGTCGAGTCCTTCAAAAGCCAGGCCTCCGCTAAGGGCTCCGTCGCCGATGACGGCTATGATGTTTTCGTGGTCGGCACGCATATCGCGAGCCACCGCCAGGCCAGTGGCGAGGCTGATGGAGGTAGATGTGTGGCCTATGGTGAAAAAGTCGTGGGGACTTTCCTGAGGATTGGTGTAGCCGCTGACGAGGTCGTATTGCTTAGGGTCGAGAAAGGCGGCCATTCGCCCTGTGAGCATCTTGTGGACATAGCTCTGATGCGACACGTCGAAGACTATCTTGTCCGTAGGGGAATCAAAGACATAGTGGAGGGCAAGGGTGGCTTCCACCATACCCAGATTTGGACCGATATGGCCTCCATGACGGCTTAGTTTTTCAAGCAATAGCTGGCGTAGGTCGTTGGCGAGGCTGCGTAGCTGCGGCAAGTCAAGGCCCTTGATATCGTGGGGCGAACGTATACTATTGAGGTTCATAACGAAGGTGGCTGAGTTGACTGAACGATGGGTGTTCATTAATTTTTAACACCCAATTTTTTTGTCAGTTCAAGCAAATGTAGTAAATTAGAGCTGAAAAAATGACTTTGGATTATGATTAACTACGATAACGTCTTGTTTAACATAGATATAAGTAGCGGTACCCCTCATGCCGGGGCATTGTTGGTGGCTGAGCCCTTCCTGCGAGATGAATATTTTCGTCATTCGGTGATTTGTCTCATAGAGCATGGACAGGACACCACTTCTATGGGTATTGTATTAAACCATCCTACCCACCACACCCTGAGCGACCTCATTCCTTCGCTCGAGGATATGGAGGCCATCACTGTCTACTGCGGTGGCCCGGTGGCTACCGATCGTCTTTACTTTCTTCATTCGCTTGGCGACATCATCCCCGGGGCTTCTGAGGTGGCGCCCGGATTATGGATTGGTGGCGAATTTGAGGCCATGCTGGGCTACATTCGTTCCGGCTACCCCATCGAGGGCAAGCTGAGGTTTTTCATTGGCTACAGTGGCTGGGACCGTCATCAGCTCGCGGGCGAACTCAAGGACAAGGTGTGGGCCGTCACCGAGATTCCCTCCACGGCCAACATGCTCGAAGGCGATGGCGATGCCTATTGGCATCGTAGCGTGCGTGCACTTGGCGACCGCTTTCGCGGTTGGCGTTTCCACCCCCAGAATCCCCACGCTAATTGACTCATAGTTGACCATGAGAGAAATCAAGCGTCGCTTCTTCGCCATGCGCAATGGCATCATCGCCGACACGATGAGAAAAGCCGGTGCGCCTTATAGAATAATCTTTGGTCTCAACCTCCCCCAACTCGTGGAGATTGCCCGCGACTTTGGCCCTGATGCCGACCTCGCTCGCCGTCTGCGCGATAACGTCTCTACGCGCGAGAGCCTGCTCATAGCTCCTATGTTGATGCCGCGCGAAGAGCTCCACGAAGAGGAGGCGCTGGAGTGGCTGCGAGGGGCCCCCACGGTAGAGGTGATCGACGTCCTTTGCCACCGCTTGCTGCGCCATGAGCCCTATGCGTGGAGCCTGGTGGAGCGGCTCAAGGATAGCCCTGTGGATATGGAGCGTTATGGAGCCTTGCGACTGATGTGGAATCTCCTATCTTCCCATACCGCTATGATACGCCCCTTGGCCGAGGCCGAGGCTGCGCGAGGCTGCCCGTTGACTCAGCGCGTGGCTCTCCAGCTGGTCGACGAGATCGACTTCCTTTTGGGAGCCTGACGTTAGCGACGAGTCTGAGGAGCAGAGTCGGGAGCGCTCTTGCCCACCTTTTCGCCAAGGATTACACCCCCAAGGATGAGAGTACAGCCTATGGCGCCCACTATCGATATGGGCTCTTTGAGGAGCCACGCCGAGAGAATGAGCGTGACGATAGGGGTGATATACTGGTAGTTTTGCGACTTCACTGCTCCCACATGCTTGATGGCTTGGGCCCAGAGGATATATGAGAGGAGCGAGGCCACAAACCCTAAGAAGGCGATGCTGATTAGCACCTGTACGTTGAGAAATACCGAGAGCGGACAGTGGGTCTCGTCGAGAGCCAGGAAGGGGAGGGCCGTGATGACGCCATAGAAGAAGGTCTTGCGCGAGATAAACCATACGCTATAGACCGCGTTGAGGGGTCGAAGCATCACATTATATACCGCCCAGCAGACGGCAGCCAGGAGCGACAGCAGGTCGCCCAGAGGGTTGACCTTTACCACCACGCTACTATTGAAAATCACAAATCCTACGCCGATAAAGGCCACAACGGAGCCTGCCCAGATGCCCCACGATAGTTTTTCGTTTTTGTAAATCACGCTGAGCATGATGGTGGCTATGATAGGGGCCGTCGTGGTGATGAGCGACACATTGGCCACCAAGGTATACATCACGGCTGTGTTCTCGGCGATAAAGTAGACCGAGCCGCCGCAGATGCCCGCCAAGACAAACTTCAGCTCATCCTTCCAGTCGTTGGCCAAGAAGGGCCGTGGACAGATGCAGAGTGTGCATAAATATGCTAAAATAAATCTATATATATAAATCTCAACCGCCGAGAGGCCATGCTCGAGCAGCACCTTGGTGCAGATAAATGAAGCGCCCCAAGCCGATACGGCTATCAAGGCTCCAATATGGTATTTGAAATTAGACGACTGCCGGCGATGGGCAAAGCGTGTTCGTTCCATGAAATAGATAGGCTGGTGATGTATGACAATGCAAAATTACATAATTTTTCAGAAAGCCCGAATGGGTGTAGATAAGTTTGAGCATAGGGTAAACAAAAGAGGAGCCCAATACGTATTTTAAATACCCACTTTGGCTTTTGCTTGGCCACTCGTCATATCTTTTACGACAGAGAGGACATGCATCTATGGTGTGGGTTATAGAAAAATGCTTAACTTTGCAGAGAGAAACAATTAACTCAGTTAACTTAAAATAGAAGAATCGACATGAAGACTCTTAAAGTTTTAGCTTCGGGGGCACTGGCCGCTTGCCTGCTCCTTACATCGGCTTGTAGCAGCATGACCAATACTGGTAAGGGCGCTTTGATAGGCGGCGGTGGTGGCGCTGCTGCTGGCGCTGGCCTCGGCGCAATCATTGGTGGAGGCAAGGGCGCTGCTATTGGTAGCGCTATCGGTGCAGCCGTAGGTGCTGGTGCTGGCGCTTTGATTGGCCAGAAGATGGACAAGCAGAAGAAAGAGCTGGCGGAGCAATTGGCTCAGCAAGCTGAGGTGGAGACCGTTGAAGATCAGAACGGTCTGACCGCCATCAAGGTGACATTCAGCGGTGGTATCCTCTTCCCAACCAACGGCACTACCCTTAGCGACAACGCCAAGAAGGATCTCACTACCTTCGCTACCTCGCTGCTCAACAACCCCGACACCGACGTGCAGATCTACGGCTACACCGACGATACGGGCACTTATGAGGTGAACCAGCGTGTGGCCACCGGACGTGCCGACGCTGTGCGCAATTATCTGCTCAATAGCGGTGTCTCCGCTTCGCGTATCACCGCCGAGGGTATCCCTATGGCCGACTATGTAGCCTCCAACGCCACTGCCGAAGGCCGAGCCCAGAACCGCCGCGTGGAGATCTACATCACAGCCAACCAGACGATGATCGACAAGGCCGAAAACGGCACACTCTAATCCCCTACCTCAGCGAATCCCGCAGGGACTCCTCCAAATAGATATAAATAAATTTCCCCTTACCCAAATAACGGCGCCTTTGGCGCCGTTTCTTGTGGAATGGAATGGTAAAACTGGTATCTATTTGGAACAATCCCTCCGCGGTTGCAATAGATTATGCTAATCTGGGGTGAAAAAGATGCAGTAAGAGCCTGATAATGCAAAAGTGTTGTGAAAAGAGTAATTTTTAAGCCTCAAAATCATGTGAAAAGTGTAATTGGTACATATATTGGCGCTCCTTTTGTCCAGCCCTCTGGTTTATATTGATTTATTAGCTTCTCTATGTCTAAGGATGGACATGGCTTCTCCCCCTTGATGCCATAGAGAAAGTATTCTCGATTCTCGTGAAGGCGTGGGTAGTCCAATTGCTGCATGGCGTTTTGGTCGGCACACTCCACTTCTCTCTGGAGATCCAAGAGCCAATAGTTGGAGTAGTTGTCCACATCATAGAGTAGGAGCTGGGTGGCCCGTTGTGCCACTGCCTCACTCTTCACCGCCCCTCTAAAAGCCACGTGGCGCACATTGTATCTACCCGTCTTGGCTATCCATTCAAGCTGATTGGCTCCCTTGTAGCCTCCTATTAAGATGGATTCGCCCATGATAGATGGGCCTTCAGCTGCCAGTTGAAGCTCAATGGTTGGCTGCCAAGAGTGGAATGTCACTTGTGGCTTCACGTAGAAGTAGTCGGTGTTGTCGTCCACCCAGAGTTCACATTGCTTGATGACGATGTCGAGCGCCCCCTCTTGCTCTTCAGGAGGATATTTATACTTCTTGAGTAGTCGCTTCACCATTGAGCGCATTTTGGCGCGAGCCGATTCCTTATATCGCCAGTCGATGGTCTTGCTATTGCGTAGCTGTTGGGTCAATTCTTTAGTCATAGCCACAAGCTCTTCGTTTCTGTAGAAGTCGCGCACGGCTTGCGGGCGTGTCAAGGCGTCGTAGAATGCTTGTTCTTCTTCCGTAAGCCCCAGTTCCGAGGCTTCGGTAGCATGGTCTTTCAGCTCTTGGGCCATTCTCAGCAATTCCTTGATCACTTCGTCATTGCTGATGAGCCCTCGGAGGTATTCAGCGAGCTTTGCATCCAGCATCTCGCTAAACTTCTCGGCTTGGGTCATGTTCTTGCGCTGATGCTTCTTGATATGCTCGGCCAGCAGCTTCTTTAGCATCTCGATGGCCAGATTTTTTTCTTTCATATTGGCCACCTCTTTGAGGAAATGCTCATCAAAGAGAGAAAACTCTGTGTCGCTGGTATTGAGTATATCCACTACGCCATCGGCCTTGACGGCTACCTTTAGAAGAGCGGTGATGCGCTCGTCGATGATCTTGCGGGTAATCTTCCCTGGCTTTGCAAGACGTACAAGCAGAGTGCGTACAGCTTCGAAATAAGCCTCTTCATAGCGTTCATCGCCTGTCAACAGACTTCGGCATAAGGTGGTGGCCTGCATCAAGCGCTTGCTTTCCTGAAGAAAAGTCTCCTTGGCTTCTTCTCTTTGTGGGTTGAGCAGGATGTCCACTCCTCCCCGTATCAACTTAGCTCGATGGAGATTGCTGCAGGTGGCAAACTTGGAATACCGGTATCCGTTTAAGCATTCTCGGCATTTGCTCAGCGCTTCTTTGAATTGCTCATAGGCGGTTGTGGCGATATTGGGGTCGCCATAGTTCTTCTTGTCGCGCCCAGTGTAGTCGTGCATGGCTTTCTTCAAGGCTTGAGCTATGCCGATGTAGTCCACTACCAAGCCCCCGCTCTTTTCGGGGAAGACGCGGTTTACACGGGCTATGGCCTGCATCAGATTGTGGCCTTTCATCGGTTTGTAGACATACATAGTAGCCAACGAGGGTACATCAAAGCCCGTGAGCCACATGTCGACCACGATGGCTATTTTCATCTTGGAGGTATTGTCCTTAAACTGTCGAGCCAATTCGGCCTTGCGAGCGGCGCTGCCTATAATGTCGTTCCACTCCACAGGGTCTTGATTGCCCTGCGTCATCACTACGCCGATTATCTCTTTCCACTGAGGACGTAGTTCCACGAGCTTCTTATAGATATCGATACCCGTAGGGCGGTCAAGAGCCACAATCATGGCTTTGCCGGTCAGATGATGAGCGCGATAGTTCTCGTAATGGTCCACAATGTCGCGGCAGAGCGTATCGATTGTCTCGGGAGCATGGAGTATGGAGCGTAGCTGGGCATTCTCTTGCTTTGAGCGTTTCAAGTCGTCTTCCTCAGCGCCTTCTTCGGCCAGCTTTTCATACTCTTGGTCAAGCAGCCGCAGCGTCTCTGGATCAAGGTTTAGCTTGATGAGGCGGCTCTCGTAGTAGACGGGGACAGTGGCTCCATCCTCCACGGCCTGCGTCATGTCGTAGATGTCGATATAGTCGCCGAAGACGCTGCGAGTGTCATGATCGTCGCGTTCGATTGGGGTGCCGGTAAAGCCGATAAAAGCGGCGTTGGGGAGGAGTTTGCGCACTATCCCAGCAAATCCGAGTTTTATTTCTCCAGTCGTGGTGTTGACTCGGGTCTGAGTGTTCGACTGCGTGCGGTGAGCCTCGTCGCTTATCACTATGAGGTCGTGGCGTGTGGTGATGGGGGTCTCGCGGTCGCTAAACTTTTGGATGTTGGCGAAGATGATGCCGTGGCTGCGTCGCTCTTCAAGCAGCTGATATAGATGGTCTCCTCCCTCAGCCTTTATAGGCGTTTGGCGCAGGTGGTCGCTGCACGCCGCAAAGGTGGAGTGGAGCTGGTCGTTAAGGTCAAGGCGGTCGGTCAGCACAAGGATGGTGGCTGAGAGGAGGCTTTTTAGCAGACCGCTTACATAGAACACCATCGAAAGGCTTTTACCCGACCCTTGAGTGTGCCAAAACACGCCTATCTTTCCATCCTCTCGCTCTATGGCTTGGCGTGTACATTCCAAGGCTTTCTTCACGGCGAAGTATTGGTGATAGCCTGCCAGTATGCGCGCTTTCTTGTCGGTGCCCATAGTGAGGGTGAAGTTGGCGATGATATCGAGCAGTCGTTGCTTATGAAAGATGCCGTTGAAGAAGGTCTCGAAGTCGGCAATAGCTGTGCTTTCATAAGAGCCGTCGGTAGTCTTCCATTCCATGTAGCGGTCAAGCGGGGCGGTGATGGTGCCTACGCGAGTGTCGGCCATGTCGCTTATCACGAGCATTTGGGCGGCGGTGAAAAGTTGAGGCACTTGTCGCATATAGTTTTGCAACTGCTGGTGGGCTTCCTCCGAGTTGGTCACTTCGCGCGATGGCGACTTTAGCTCAATGACGGCAATAGGCATACCGTTGAGAAAAGCCACGATATCGGCGCGTTTTGTGCTCTTGCCGTTGACGATGGTCCATTGGTTGACCACTTGGAAGCGGTTGTTGTCCATCTGCTCCAAGTCGATAAGGCGCAGGTGGTCGCTCTTTATCTGGCCGTTTGACGCGCGGAAGGATACATCCATACCATTCTGGAGCCAATCAGTCAAGGTGATGTTAGCCTCCAGTAGTGGCTTGCTGAAAATGTCGTGCACCTTGCGCAGCGCCTCATCGACGGCAGCGGCTTTGTCGGCGCCGTTGATTCTCAGCATTGCCTCGCGAAGCATTCCCGGAATGCAGCTGTCGTGCAAGTCGCGCCCCGACTGCTCCTCCAGCTCTGGCCCGTAATGGTATTCATAGCCCAGTTCCTTGAACAGTTCCAACACCGACTGCTCGTAAGAGTCCTCCGTATAGTGGTATGTATTAGCCATAATCTTTAATCAATGGTTTTCATGTAATTATAAGAATATTCAATGCCTCTTCCATAAATGAGAATTTAGCTGTTTGTTTGATTGATTTTAAGCTCGCCAGACATCAGCTTGGGGAGAAGGGTGTCTCGAAGTGAAGCGAGTCGTTCACTTTGTTTGTCATTTTTCAACATGACCGCATGAAGTTTTCCAATATGCGCTGCAAACTGCTCTACAATTTGAACAGAAGGTTTGACCACTTCTATCATTGAAAAATCATTATACGATAACGTCTGCCGAACGCCGCCTATAGCCCTCAATGCCACTTCTTCCTTGAAAAGTTTTGTTTTGATGAAACTATTGATGTATTGCTCATAGTTAGTTTGAACCTTGAATACTACGTAAACAGGGCTGACGCAACCGTTAAGGCTGAATGCATTAATGCCAATAGAACCAATATTGATACGTGCTGGATTATATGCAAAGGTATCAGGTTCAACAACAATGTATTTGCTGAGTTCCTTACTATATACCTGTTTCGTAAAAAACTCATCAGACAGGACTAACTCGCCAGAAGAAACTGGAGACAACACGCGAACATCAGTGCGGCTCCCAACCTTCTGAGTGCATTGTTCAGTAAGCTCACCCATTGAACACATTTCCCAATCCTCTGGCATCACGCCTCCCCACGGCTCGAAATCTACAAACCATGAGCGGAACAGGGCTTGCGCCTGCTCCTCTAAATTATCATTTATCCGCCGGTTCAACTCTATCTTATCGTCAAGTGCAGAAAGAATATCTGCAATCCGACATTGTTCATACAGATTAGGGAACGGTATTTGATACTCTTTTATCTGTTGAGCATTAAGATTCTGTTGCGCACCTCCATTTGCCATTGACGCAATTATATTAAAGTCATTGCATAAAGCATAATAGACAAATCTATAGTCCGCCTGTGAAGAGTCAATTATAAGATTACAGCAAGCTTGATTTGTTGTAATCGGCTTTTTTGCAATTGCAACTCTTCCAGCAGTGGCACCATACATAGCAACAATTACGGTATCTGCGGGAATCCATTTGGCTGACGAATTGTTCAGTCCCTCTTCTGTAATTGTCCTTTCTGTTGTACGGATGCGATTGAAGTTAATCTCCTTAGTATTCAGCCAAGGTATATTCCCGTCATAATATGCCGCTACGGTACTTTTAGGTGTGCCTCCACTGCATATATGAGAGCAGATGCGCTGTATTTTAATTTTATTGAACTCTTCCATAAATGAAAATCTATTCTGTTAGCAATTTTTGAAGCTCTTCCTTGCTCGGCATATAGGTCATATATTGCGCAGCAAAGATCTGTGATTGTCCTTCGGGAAGAGTATAGCGTATCATCGTGTCGCGGCTCGACAGCAATCGCTCATAGTACATCGTGTTTATTTGCCTCTGCAACTGACGCACGCTCCAGCCAGAGACTTCGCATTCCGCCAGATAGAAGTCTCTTGCTGTCTTGTTCTCAACCTTTAGCAGATAATTGTAATGGCTCCAACTCAATTTAACGGACAGTGTCCGTTGATTTGGAAAACAAATAAAAAGACGGCGCATTAGCCTGAGATTCGTTGCGTTGAACCCTGCACCAAAATCCCTGGTCAGATGCTCGGCAAGATAGTTGATCACTCCCTTGCTGTATTCTGCGCGCTCGGCTCCGCCCTGCTCATACTCCACAATATGTCGCCCCACTTGCCAATAGGTGTTGACGAGCGTGGTATTCACTGTGCGTGCAATGTGGTTACGAGCCTCTTGCAACACTTGTCGTATGTCCGTCAACAGTCCGTTGACGTCTTGATGGTTTCTGATTATCTCTTCCATAAATGGGAATCTCTCGTAGTGGTTTATTTATTTTCCACAGCTAGTGTCCCTTGGCACCCCGTCTTGTAGAAGTTGGGGCATCCCCGGAACTGCTGTCCCGAACGCTCGCCCTTACGTATGGTGCGTAGCATCATCACCTCGCCGCAACGAGGACAGCGCGGTGCACCCCTCGACACATTTTGCTCTTGCTTGGCTTTAAGTCGTGTTTCGGTCATATTCTCTGTAAATCCACCCCGAAGCTCAAACTGTGCCAGGATAGCTTCCATCTGGCTGCGTAGCATCTTGATGAGCCGCTGGCAAAGGATGATGATGGCGTTGGCGACTACCTGTGGGTCGTCGTGATCGAGCCATGTGGCGAATCGTTGCCTCTGCCGCAGAATATGCTGGGCAACGTCGTGCATCATGTCCTTCCCGTAACAGGGCGTTTCGAGACGGAGTCCGCGAACGGCATAAGCTTCGGGGTTGTCGTTGCTCCACACTGTCTGTCTTTTGTCCATAACGAAGAAGATAAAATCGTCCATCACCTCGCTCAGGCTGCCCCGCGCTACATCCAGTAGGCGCATCTCCGTTTCCAGAGAAGTGTCATGACGAGCCGATCCTTCAGCAATGTTTGCCGCCACGGCTCGCGCAGCCTGCGTTGTCTGGTCAAATTGCCGTCCGCAGGGGTCGTTGGTGCGGTTGAGATGGCGTCGGCAGAAGTCCATTACAGCCAGCTGGAGCACCTTGGACATCACCCAGCTGTCGGTAGTCATATATTTGTAGGAGAAGCCTATGTATACGCTCATGGATTGATTCTTTGCTTTGATGAATAGTTGATGAATTATCGATTAATCATCGATGAGTAATCGATAAGATATCGATGGATTATCGAGATTTATTCGAGCTTGAAGCCGATGCTGGCCAGCTGGCGACGAATCTCTTCTTCAAGTTCATGCGATTGGGCAAAGAGCGAGGAGAGCTCCGCCGTGAGGCGCGTCATCTTCTCTTGGAACGGCTCACCATCCTCCTCCACCTCGGCAATGCCAACGTAACGGCCCGGCGTCAAGATATAGTCTTGCGCGGCAATATCCTCAGTGGTGGCCACGGCGCAATACCCCTTCTCATCCTCCAACACCCCGCTACGAAACCTCTCAAAGGTCTCTGCAATGCGGGCTATGTCGTTGCCATGGTCTTCTGGCTCTTCGCCGCAAGAGAGCTCACGGTGGGTGCGGTCCTTCATGTATCCCATATTTCGGGCATCAATAAAGAGCGTCTTGCCCGGCTGCGACTTCTTCTTGGTGAGAAACCATAGGCAGCAAGGTATCTGCACGTTGTAAAACAGCTGCGAGGGCATGGCTATGATGCCCTCCACGAGGTCGGCTTCAATGATATTCTTGCGTATCTCGCCCTCGGTGCCCTGCTGCGACGACAGAGACCCGTTGGCCAGCACCAACCCGATGCGACCCGTAGGAGCAAGATGATATAGCATATGCTGCATCCAGGCAAAGTTGGCGTTGCCCTCGGGCGGGATGCCATACTGCCAGCGCGGGTCATCCTTCAGCTGATCGCCACCCCACTTGCTGATATTAAACGGGGGATTGGCCATCACGAAGTCGGCTTTCAAGAAGGGATGCTTGTCGTCGTGGAAAGAGTCGGCATACGACGAGCCGAAGTTGGCCTCTATACCACGGATGGCGAGGTTCATCTGCGCCAAGCGCCAAGTATTGCTGTTGAGCTCCTGTCCGTAGACTGATATATTCTGGATATTGCCCTGATGGCGCTCAATAAACTTGCTGCTCTGCACAAACATTCCGCCAGAGCCACAAGCCGGGTCGTAAATCTTGCCCTTGTAAGGCTGGATGACCTCCACGATGGTGCGCACCACGCAGCTTGGCGTGTAGAATTCCCCGCCCTTCTTGCCCTCCTCGCGGGCAAACTCGCCAAGAAAGTATTCATAGACACGCCCCAACACGTCGCGTGCCTCCTCCCCCTTGAATTGCAGATTGTTGAAGATTACCACTACGTTGCCCAGTCGCCGCTTGTCAAGCTCTGGGCGTGCATAGTTCTTGGGGAGAATGCCCTCCAACTGCTTATTGTCTTCCTCAATGGCCTCCATAGCAGCATCTATCTTGGCGCCGATATCGGCGGTGAGAGCCGCGTCGGCTATATCGGCCCAACGCGCCTTCGGTGGGACAAAGAAAATGTTGTCGCCGATATACTCGTCGGGGTCTTCCTCAAAACCATCCCCTTCCTCCACCAAGGCATCATACTTGGTCTTGAAGCAGTCGTTGATATATTTGAGAAAAACCAGCCCGAGCACTACGCTCTTGTACTCGGCAGCGTCAAGATTGCCTCGGAGCTCGTTGGCAGAGCTCCAAAGCATCTGCTCTATGGTGGCAGTCGGTGTAGCGTTTTTTGATTTCTTAGCCATGGTATGTGTGTGCTTGTGATGATGGCTACAAATTTACAAAAAAGTTGGCAGAAAATACAGCGTGGTAGCCATTATGGCAGGAGAAGGTGACAGGGAGGAGCGCCCTTAGCGGATTTTCACACTCTTATTATAATTTTAGATTAAAGCCGATGGCGCGTTTATTAAATCATTTTAAATACGCCGCTGGCGGCTCTCAATTGTTAAACTTAGCCTTATCTTTGCAGTCAGAGAGAGTAGAAAAGAAATAAACCATCAATCAACAAAACCACTTATGCAGCTATTCCCAAAAATCGCATTGCTTTCATGCGCAGTGGCTGTGGCCAGCTCGGCTGCCACAGTGCTTGCCCTTCGCTCTACCGACTCGGAGGTCTCTATCCCCGAGGCAACGAATGCTGCCTTCGACGCCTCGAAGGCCCGCATCAATTCGTTTGTGCCCGTCTCGTCGGTGCCGGGGGCCAATACCGACTTTACCCAAGTGGCCGAGTCGACCATCAACGGCGTAGTGAGCGTGAAAAACTATCAGTATGCCAACCAGCGTAGCCAAAATCAAGGATACTTTATCGACCCCTTTGATTTTTTCTTTGGTCAGCAACAGCAGACTCCGCGCCAACAGCAGCGCAAGCAGAGCGAAAGCGACCTGATGCCTGTAGGCATGGGCTCGGGCGTTATCATCTCTAAGGATGGATATATCGTCACAAACTACCATGTGGTGAGTGGCGCCGACAAGATTGAGGTGACTCTCAACGACAACACCACCTTCAACGCCACCCTCGTGGGCGAAGACGAGACCAGCGACCTGGCCCTCCTCAAGGTCGACGCCTCCGACCTCCACGTTATCCCCATGGGCGACAGCGACCAGCTGCGCGTGGGCGAGTGGGTGCTCGCCGTGGGCAACCCCTTTGGCTTCAACTCCACAGTGACCGCCGGCATCGTCAGCGCTAAGGCTCGCGCCATCTCAGAGGCTGGACGCACCAGCAACGCTCCCAAACTCGACTCATATATCCAGACCGACGCAGCTGTCAATCCCGGCAACTCGGGCGGCGCGCTCGTCAACCTGCGCGGCGAGCTGGTGGGTATCAATTCATCCATCTACTCCCAGACCGGCAACTATTCAGGCACCGCCTTTGCTATCCCAACATCGATCGTCACCAAGGTGGTGACCGACTTGAAGCAGTATGGCGCCGTGCAGCGCGCTATGCTTGGCATTGCTTTCTCCGACCTTACCCCCGACCTTAAGAAGGAGAAGGATATCACGGCGGTCAACGATGGTATCCTCGTGCGCGAGGTGAGCCCCGGTGGCGCTGCTGATCGTGCTGGCATCGAGCCCGACGACGTGATTATAGCCATCAACGGCGTAGCCACCCACAAGGGCGCTCAGATGATGGAGCAGATGAGCCTCTACAGCCCCGGCGACAAGGTGAAGGTCACCGTGGTGCGCGGCAACAAGGAGAAGACCATCGAAGTGACACTCCTCAACAACCAAGGCAACACCAACATCAAGCAGGCCACCAACGCCAACGACCTTGGCGTCACCTTCAAGGCTCCCGAGGCCTCGATGCTGCGCCAGCTCGGTCTGCGCTCGGGTCTGCAAGTGGCTCAGGTGCGCGACGGCCGATTCAAGGAGGCTGGCATCAAGGAAGGCTATATCATCGCCGACATCAACAATATGCGTGTCACCTCCACCGAGGATGTGGAGAAGATCTACAAGGCTATCATGGACGATGACCAGTATGACAAGGTGATGTTTATCACCGGCTTCTACCCAACGGGCCGCAAGACCTTCTACGCTGTGCCACTCGTCACAGAGGAGTAATCCCCCCTCGTCAGAGAAGTCTCTGAGTTTCCATTAATATAGAGAGAGCAGCGACGTCCCTCCAGTCTGGACGCCGCTGCTCAGATTTTTAGGGGGGGTTTAGAGTGTGCCTACTGTGGCCTCCACATCGTCAATCTCAATGGGAATCTGCTTCTCGCCCAGCAGACGGCATCCATCCTCGGTGACGAGAAGATCGTCTTCCAGACGCACTCCGCCAAAGTCCTTGTAGGTCTCGGCAAGGTCGTAGTTGATAAAGTCCTTATGACGACCTTCGGCGCGCCAAGAGTCGAGGAGGTGAGGGATGAAGTAGATGCCCGGTTCGTCGGTCATCACCCAGCCGGGCTGCAAGCGGCGACCGCAGCGCAGGAAGTTGGTGCCAAACTGGTCGAGACGTGGCTGCACCTCTTCGTCAAAGCCCACATGAATCTGGCCGAGGCCCTCCATGTCGTGGACATCCATGCCCATCATGTGGCCGAGGCCGTGGGTGAAGAAGGCGGCATGAGCGCCAGCCTCCAAGATGTCGTCGGTAGAGCCTTTGAGCAGCCCCACGTCCTTCAGACCGTCGGCTATGACGCGAGCGGCCTCAAAGTGGATGTCATACCACTTCTTGCCCGGACCAGCCACTTCGAGCACACGATGGTGAGCATCGCGCACTATCGAGTAGATGTCGCGCTGACGAGAGTCAAACTTACCGCTGACGGGCATCGTGCGTGTGTTGTCGCTGGCGTAGCAGCCGAGAGCCTCGGCGCCGGCATCGCAGAGCAGCAACTTGCCAGCCTCCAGCGGACGTGCTTTGGGGTAGCCGTGGGCTATCTCGCCATGCATCGACACGATGGGCTGGAAAGAGAATCCGAGGCCCTTGGCCAGAGCTATGCCCTCGATGGCTCCTGCTATCTCGCGCTCGGTGACGCCCGGCCTACACATCCTCATGGCCATGGTGTGCATCTCATACCCGATGGCGCAGGCACGTTCTATTTCTTCGATTTCTTCCTGGGTCTTCACGGCTCGCTGGTCGATGACAGCCTTGATGAGCTTGAGCGAGGGCAGCGCTTTTACCTCGGCGGCGCTCTTGTCAAGTAGGTCCATCAGCTGGAGCACGGTGTCGGGTCGGTAGGGGGGAAGGATGTGGAGGGGTGCATTCTTGCGCTCCTGAAGCCACTGCTTGAGTTGGCTCATAGGCAGGCTCTTGGCGATACCGCTCTCGGCCGCCAAGTCGGCCACGCTGGGAGTGAAGCCCATCCAAACGATGTCGTCAAGGTCGATGTCGTTGCCAAAGAGGATCTCATCGCCAGTGGCGCAGTCGATAGCCAGTGCCAGTCCGTCGCGCTCTTGGCCTGTATAATAAAGCATATTGCTATCCTGACGATAGTGGTAGGCGTTGGCCGGATAGTTGATGGGCGAGTCGTTGTTGCCCATCAGTAGGATGATGCCGCCCCCTTGGGCTGCTAAGCGGTCGCGGAGTGCTCTGCGTCGCTCTTCGTAAGTGGATTTAGGAAATGTCATAAAGATATGGTATTGATGGTTGATGTCATTTAAGGGGAGGGAAGCGCCGCGAGGGGTGGAGTGCCCACGGCGTGAGGCTGTCGCCTGCTGTCACCAGAAGAGCCGAGCATCCCTCGAGAGAGTCTACCATGGCCAATGCGTCGCTAAGGGGCATGGCCATGCAGGCTGTGGCAAGAGCGTCGGCAAGCATCGCGCTGGGTGCAATGACGGTGGCGCTGAGGGTAGGGGTGACGATGGGCTGACCAGTGACGGGGCTTATGGTATGGCCCACCCGGCGGCCATCCACTTCGCGGTGGTTGCGATAGTTGCCAGAGGTGGCTATCCCACAGTCGGTTACTTCCACGAGGGCCATGCGCTGATGCACCACGCTATCGGTCTCTATCGGAGCGTCAATCATCACATGCCACTTCTCGCCGCGAGAATTCACTCCCTTCAGAGCCAGCTCGCCCCCTATCTCTACCATGTAGTCGGTCACGCCATTGCGCTCGAGCATCTGCCCTACGAGGTCGCAGCCATAGCCTTTGGTGATGGCGCTGAAGTTAAACTGCGTCCCTTCGTGTTTCTTTACCAGCTGATTGCCTTCCAGTCTACATTCTTGTATTCCTACCAGAAGTAGCAGGCTGTCTATCTCCTCCTGGGTGGGGGCGGCAGCGTCCTTGTCGGTAAAACCAAAGCCCCAACGATTGATAAGAGGCGACACCGTGGGGTCGAAGACTCCTCCACTCGCCGCGTTGACCATTTGGCTGTGGCGAAACACCTCACGCAGCAGGCTATCAGTCTCCGCAGTCTCTCCTCGATTGACGCGGCTAATGAGCGATTGAGGTGCGAAGGGCGAAAGCGACTCCTCCACTTGACGAAACACGCTTTGGATAGAGTCGTCAAGGTCAGTGGCGCTTCGATAGGTAATGGTGTAGGCAGTGGCCCATACGGCACCCGTCGTCTTGCGATACGGCGCTTCTTGGTGGCCGCATCCCGTGAGAACCTCTATGAAAGCCGTTAAGATAATGAGATAAGCGAGAGTCTTTTTCATGATGATATAAATTTCTTGCGTAGCCAGATGTCAAATAATCGATCGTAGACGAGGTAGTGGTTTTCTTGCTGGGAGATGATGTCTTTCTCCATGAGCAGACGAGTTGAGGTGGCCACCGAGCTCGCCGATGTCAGCATTCCCATTGGAGGCTATGGCAAGCAACACTTCTATCAAAAGATAATGTGTTAGTCCCTGGAAATAGAGGTCACAGTATCTCGGCCATGACCGAAGCCATCTTGGCGGCTATCTGAGGATTGGCCAGATTGCCCATGCTGCCAAGATGGGTGTGGTGCACCTCGCGCACAGGCCTGTAGGTGCCTTCCATCACCTCGCGTCCCACTTGGCGATAGGCGTCGCGGAAAGGCACTCCTTGGAGCACCAGGCGGTTGACTTCCTCCACCGTGAAGAGATAATCGTAGCGTGGGTCGTCGACGATGTCGGTGCGCACGCGCACATTCTCAAGCATCAGTCGCGCCATGGCTATACACTCACAGAGAGTGGATGAGGCTGGGAAGGTGATATCCTTGAGCAACTGGAGGTCGCGGTTGTATCCAAGAGGAAGGTTGGCAGTCAGCAGGGCCACTTCATTGGGCAGCGACTGCAGGCGGTTGCACTTACCGCGCATTATCTCCCACACGTCGGGGTTCTTCTTATGAGGCATGATGCTTGAGCCTGTAGTGAGTTCGTCGGGAAACGACACGAAGGCAAAATTCTGACACATCCACATACACATGTCCATAGCCATGTGGGCCAGCGTGGAGGCTACGGCTGCGATGGCAGTAGCCAGTGCGCGCTCTGTCTTGCCTCGGCCCATGTGGGCAGCCACCACATTATAGCTTGGCGTGGCAAACCCCAGCAGGCGAGTGGTCATCTCGCGGTCGAGAGGGAACGAGGAGCCGTAGCCAGCTGCCGAGCCCAGAGGATTCTGGTTGGCGATTTTGTGGGCGGCCACCACCATGTGCATATCGTCGACAAGAGCCTCGGCGTAGGCACCAAACCATAGGCCGAAGCTCGAGGGCATAGCCACCTGTAGATGGGTATAGCCCGGCATCAACGCATCCTTATGCTGCTCGCTCAGGCGCTGCAGACATTCGAAGAGCGCCTCTACGCTCTTGGCTATCTTCTTCAACTCATCGCGATAGAAGAGCTTGAGGTCGACGAGCACCTGGTCGTTGCGCGAGCGACCAGAATGTATCTTCTTGCCCACGTCGCCCAGACGCTGCGTCAAGAGAAACTCCACTTGCGAGTGGACATCCTCCACTCCTGGCTCGATGGTAAACTCTCCACGTTCTATCATGGATTTTATGTCATTGAGAGCAGCCGTGAGGGTTGAGAGCTCATCGGCGGTGAGGAGGCCTACGCTTTCAAGCATGGTGATATGAGCCAACGAACCTTCTACGTCGTAGCGAGCAAGGCGTAGGTCGAGTTCGCGGTCTTGGCCCACGGTAAATTCTTCTATCATTTTGTCGGGCTCGAAGCCCTTTGACCATAGTAGCATATTAAGTCAAAAGTATTAAGTCAAAAGTATTAAGTCAAAAGTATTAAGTCAAAA
>JAJBVL010000024.1:0-20201 GCA_020859845.1 Bacteroidales bacterium | reverse complement strand
TTAAGTCAAAAGTATTAAGTCAAAAGTATTAAGTCAAAAGTATTAAGTCAAAAGTGTTAAGTCAAAAGTCAAAAGTATTATGTCAAAAGTGGAGGTGGGTGAGAAGGCGGGGGTAGAAGGCGAGGGCATCTGCTATTTCAGAGAGGAGGATATATTCATCAGCAGTGTGGCTGCGCGATGATTCCCCAGGGCCTATCTTCAGCGAGGGCAGTCCGTGCATGATGGCCATATCGCTTGTCGTTGGCGACACGTAGGGCTTTCCACCACACGCCACAGCAGCGCGGTAGAGTGGGTGGTCGTGGCTCAGCACTGAGGCCTGTACGCGAGTAGAACGTGGGTTGGCCTCCGATGTCAGGATGCTTCGTAGAAGGTCCACGGTCTCTTGGTTGGTATAAGCATCCGTAGTCCGCACATCTACCACAAACTTACAGCTGTCTGGCACTACATTATGCTGCCGTCCTGCTTCGATTTGGGTGACGGTGATATGCAGAGGCCCCAACACTTCCGACACTTTCTCGGCCTTGAACCTCCGCAGGCGCTCTATGTCTTCGATGGCCAGATAGAGAGCGTTGACTCCTTCGTTGCGCGCCGCGTGGCCAGCCACTCCGTGGGCCACACAGTCGAGCACCACCAGTCCGCGCTCTGCCACGGCTGGCTGCAAGCTCGTAGGCTCGCCCACGATGGCCATATCTATTGCGAGTCCTTTGTCAGCAATGGCTGGTAAGAATGCTCTCATGCCATGCTCTCCCATCACTTCCTCCTCGGCCGTCAGTGCCAACAGTAGGTTGAAGGGGAGTTCCCGGGCCTCATATAGGTCAAGAAAAGTGTATAGCAGGCTTACACCCGAAGCTCCGGCATCGTTGCTCCCCAGGCCGTAGAGGTGCCCGTCGATCACTTCAGGCTTGAAGGGGTCACGGCTGTAGCTAGGCGCTGGTTTCACCGTGTCGAGATGAGAGTTGAGAAGCACGGTGGGTAGCTCTGGACGGTAATGACGATTGAGGACCCATACATTGTTGTGGAGGCGATTGACCTCCACTCCTGCATCGCGTAGTGTCTGCTCTACGATGTCGGCTGCCGCGCTTTCGTCGCGCGAGAGTGAGGGCGTGGCAATGAGGCGTTGGAGTAGGGCGGTGGCTTCTTGGAGACGTGTCATAAGGGCGTTAATATGATTAAACGAGTCAGCGTTTAAGCCGTTATTGTAGTCCCAATCGGCCGCGATAGGTTGTCGGAATGTTTTATGGTGACGCTCCTTACGCCTTGGTCTATGGCGTGGAAGGCATTGTCAATCTTGGGTATCATGCCCGCGCTTACCACCCCCTCAGCCCTAAGCTCTTTATAGCTGTCGGGAGTAATGGATGTGATGAGCGACGCGGGGTCGTCAACATCCTTGAGCACACCGAGCTTCTCAAAGCAGAACGTAAGATCCGTCGTGGCCAGGCGCGACGCGGCGATAGCCACCGATGAGGCCACGCTGTCGGCATTGCAGTTGAGCAGCGTGCCTTGCCCGTCATGCTCTATAGCGCATACCACAGGGGTATAGCCATTGTCGAGCAGCAGGCCTATAAAGGCGTCGTTGACTTTCTGCGGGTCGATATCACCCACAAAACCATAATCAATGGGGCGAGCCGGACGGCGTGTGGCGCAGATGAGATTGCCATCGGCGCCGCTTAGCCCCACGGCTTGGCAGCCTGCAGCCTGCAGAGCTGCCACTATGCGCTTGTTGATGGAGCCTGCATAGACCATCGTGACGAGGCGCAGAGTGTCTTCGTCGGTGACGCGGCGCCCGTCAATCATCTTGGTCTCCAGTCCCATCTGCTGGCTGAGGCGCGTGGCCTCCTTGCCCCCGCCATGCACCAATATCTTGCGCCCGGGCAGGGCTGCAAAGTCCTTGACAAAGGCTGCAAGCGCCTCGGGGTTGTCGATGACGTTGCCCCCTATCTTTATCACTTGGATATCTTGACTGCTCATAGCGATTCAAGGACACGTTTGAGCACGGTCTGGGCCGAAATCTCGCGGTTGGCTGCCTCGGGGATTACAAGGCTTGTAGGAGCTTCTATCACGTCGTCGGTCACAATCATGCCGCGGCGCACGGGCAGACAGTGCATGAAGAAAGCATTGTCGGTCAGAGCCATCTTCTCGCTGTCGACGGTCCATTCGCGGTCGGTGCGGAGCACCTTGCCATAGTTGGGGTCGCGGTAGGCCGACCAGTTTTTGGCGTAGACGAAGTGGGCACCTTCGAGGGCCTTGCGCTGGTCGTATTCCACCTTGGCGCGTCCCACAAACTCTGGAGCCAGCTCGTATCCTTCGGGCTGTGCGATTACAAACTCATAGTCGGTGGCGTTGATCCACTCCGCAAACGAGTTGGGCACAGCCTGTGGCAGTGCGCGTGGGTGAGGTGCCCAGGTCATCACTATCTTGGGTCGCTCCACCTTCTTATGCTCTTCTATGGTGATAAGGTCGGCAAAGCTCTGCAGAGGGTGGCGCGTGGCTGCCTCCATGCTTATCACGGGCCGACCTGAGTAGCGAATAAACTGATTGATGATGCGCTCCTCATAGTCCTCGGCCTTGTCCTTAAGACCGGCGAATGAACGGACACCAATCACGTCGCAATAGCAACCCATCACGGGGATGGCCTCAAGCAGGTGCTCGGCTTTGTCGCCGTCCATGATTACACCCCGCTCGGTCTCGAGTTTCCAAGCTCCTTGGTTGACGTCGAGCACTATGACGTTCATGCCAAGGTTCATGGCAGCCTTTTGAGTGGAGAGACGTGTGCGCAGGCTTGAGTTGAAGAATATCATCATGAGGGTCTTGTTGCGACCCAGGTCGGAGAAAGCAAAGCGGTCGTGCTTGATCTCCAGAGCATCGGCTATGGCGCGGTCAAGCGGCCCTATATCTTGTACGTTGGTGAAATGACGCATTTGATTTTCGCAAGGGGGATTAAAAAGAGTAAATGGGTAAAAGAGTAAATAATAAGTTTAGTGGAGCACGTGATGAAGGGCTTTGAGAGCCTTGTGGGCATCATCGTGGGGAAGGGTGAGCGCCGGGAGCAGTCGGATGGTGGAAGCTCCAGCGCCGCCAGTAAACACATGGTGGTCGTAGAGCAGCGTCTTGCGTAGCTCTGAAGCCGCGCCTTCTACGTTGATGCCTATCATCAGACCGCGACCGCGCACGTCGAGTATCTTCTTGTCTTTCTCCTGCTCGTGGCGTAGTTCCTGAAGGAGATAAGAACCTATCAGAGCGGCATTCTCTACGAGATGCTCATCCTCAATCACTTCGAGCACGGCGATGGCTGCCGCGCATGCCAAGTGGTTGCCGCCGAAGGTGGTGCCAAGCATGCCCTTGGTGGCTGTAAACATCGGCGATATAAGTACCCCGCCGATGGGGAACCCGTTGCCCATTCCTTTGGCTACGGTGATGATATCGGGGCGGATGCCTGCATACTGGTGGGCAAAGAATCGACCAGTGCGTCCATAGCCGCTCTGCACCTCGTCGACAATCAGTGGCACTTCCATGCGCTTCGTGATGTCGCGTAGGCTCTGCATAAACTCGTCGGAGGGAATCTGGATGCCTGCCACCCCTTGGATACCTTCTATCATGACAGCGCAGTAGATGCCCTTCTCCAGGGCGCGCTCCACGCCCTCAATGTCGCCGAGCTCCACGAAGTCTACCTTGTGGGAGCGGTTGAAGGGCGATTGTATCTTGGGATTGTCGGTGACAGCCACGGCTCCCGATGTGCGTCCATGGAAGGCGTGGCGGAAGGCCAGCACGTGGCTCTTGCCGGTGTGAAACGAGGCCAGTTTCAGCGCGTTTTCGTTGGCCTCAGCGCCTGAGTTGCATAGGAAGAGCGAATAATCTTCATATCCCGAAGCGCGTCCAAGCAACTCGGCCACTTTCTCTTGCAAGGAGTTCCTAACCGAGTTGGAGTAAAATCCCAGCCTCCCCAGTTGATGGCCCACCACGTCTACATAGTGGGGATGGCAGTGGCCAATGGAGATTACGGCATGGCCGCCATAGAGGTCGAGATAGGGGGTGCCGTCGGCAGTGAATACATAGTTGCCGCGGCCTTTCACTGGCTCTATATCGTAGAGGGTATAAACGTCAAATAAATCCATACTAAGGGAGAGTTAATAGGGTAAAAGCTATAAAGCTGAAAAAGCTAAAGAAATGATAAGCTGTAAAGCTAAAAGGCTGAGGCCTTGAGGCGCAACCCAGTGGTGGGGTCAAGTCCCATCATCATGTTGAGATTCTGGATGGCTTGACCAGAGGCTCCCTTTAGGAGATTGTCGATGGCTGTGGTGATAAGCAGGGTGTCGCCATGCTTCTCAAGGCCAATGACGGCCTTGTTGGTATTGACGGCCTGCTTGAGGTCGATCGCTCCTGGGGCTACGTGGGTAAAGGGCGCATCGCGATAGTAGTCTTCATACAGCCCACGCACTTCTTCGAGCGACAGGGGTGTGTCGATATAGGTCATGGCGAAGATGCCTCGCGCAAAGTCACCGCGCACAGGGACGAAGTAGAGCCTTCCCATCGTCTCCCCTTGAAGTCCCTTAAGGGTGCGTATTATTTCAGCCAGATGTTGATGCTCGAAGGCTTTGTAGACCGACAGGTTGTCGTTGCGCCATGAGAAGTGGGTCGTGGCGCTGGGCTTTACCCCAGCTCCGGTGGAGCCAGTGACAGCCGTCACATGGACGTCTCCCACCAGATTGCCCGAGGCTGCCAGGGGCAGGAGGCTCAGCTGGATAGCTGTGGCAAAGCATCCAGGGTTGGCCAATCGAGAGGCTTTCTTTATGCGTTGGCCGTTAGCCTCAGGAAGGCCGTATACGAAGCCGTCGCTCTCGTCGCGATAGTCTTGCGAGAGGTCGATGATTTTCACATGGCTTGGCAGGGCGTTAGCTTCCAGGAAAGCGCGACTTTGGCCATGGCCTGAGCAGAGAAATACGGCGTCGACCTCGTCCCAGCGAGGAGCCTCGTCAAACGTCAACTCGCAATCGCCTATCAAGCCCCCATGCACCTCGGTGACCGGATGGCCAGCGTGACTCGACGACACCACCCACTTAAGTTCCACTTCAGGGTGGTTAATAAGCAAGCGTAGGAGCTCGCCAGCAGTGTAGCCGGCGCCTCCTACGATACCTACTTTTATCTTCTTACTTTGGTCGTTGGTCATGCTTTCTGCTCAGTTGAGGGGTTGTCGGTCTCTTTAGCAGCACGCTTGGCCACGTTGTAAAATATCTTCATTGGGTTGGCCATAATCTTGGTGAAGCCCTTCACGTCGTCGGCAGTCCAAGCCTTGTTGACCTCTCCGTATTCGCCAAAGTCGGTCTTCATCAGGTCGTAGGGCGAATCCACGCCTACAAGGACATAGGAGTAGGGACGGAGCATCACTTCTACTGTGCCGTTGACGGTGGCCTGCGAACTTTCGAGGAAGGCCTCCATGTCGCGCATCACGGGGTCGAGATACTGAGCCTCGTGGAGCATCATGCCATACCACGTGCCTATCTGGTCTTTCCAATACTGTTGCCACTTGGTGAGAGTGTGCTTCTCCAGCATCTTATGGGCAGCGATGATCACCAGCGGGCCAGCAGCCTCGAAGCCCACACGGCCCTTGATGCCGATGATAGTGTCGCCGATGTGCATGTCGCGGCCTATGCCAAAGCGCGAGGCTATCTCCTCCACGCGGCGTATGGCATCCACGCGGTCGAGCTTCTCGCCGTTGACAGCCACCAATTCGCCCTTCTCAAAGGTGAGCTTGAGGGTCTCTGGCTCGGTGGCAGTCACCTGCGAAGGATATGCGCTCTCGGGGAGCGTCTGCTCGCTGTGGAGTGTCTCCTTGCCGCCTACGCTTGTGCCCCACAGGCCTTTGTTGATGGAGTATTCCATCTTCTTGAAGTCGGCCTCGTAGCCGTGGTCCTTAAGATACTGTATCTCATACTCGCGGGTGAGGGTCATGTCGCGAGTGGGAGTGATAATCTCAATCTCCGGAGCGAGAATCTGGAATGTTAGGTCGAAGCGCACCTGGTCGTTGCCAGCGCCTGTCGAACCGTGGGCAATGGCGTCGGCACCTATCTTCTTGGCATAGTCGATGGTGGCCATGGCCTGGAAGGTGCGCTCGCTGGAGACACTGATGGGATACGTGCCATTGCGGAGCACGTTGCCAGCTATCATATATCGGATAGAGCGGTCGTAGTATTCATGGGTGATGTCGAGCGTGGCATGGGAGGCTGCGCCCAGGCGCTTTGCCTTCTCTTCGATTACTTTAAGCTCCTCGGGCGAGAAGCCGCCGGTGTTGGCTATAGCGGTATGCACCTCGTAGCCGAGGTCCTGTGCCAGATACTTGACGGTAAACGATGTGTCGAGACCGCCACTGAATGCTACTACTACTTTCTTCTTCATATTCTGTGTTGCGTATGAAAGGGGTGGATTTTGGATTTACTATTTCTTGAAGGGGGAGAGGATACGACCTATCACCGACGACTTCTTGGGTGCCGTCTGGGGGTCGAAAAGCATAGCTGTGCATAAGCATCGCAAGCGGTTGTTGCGTGTCAACACATCGTAGTTGACGCAGCCCTGACATCCCTGCCAGAACTCGTCGTCGTCAGTGAGTTGCTCAAAGGTGACGGGCTTGTAGCCCAGGTCGGTGTTGAGCTTCATGACTGGCAGCGATGTGGTGATGCTGAAGATTTTAGCATAAGGGAAACGCTCACGCGCCAACTCGAAGGTCTTCTGCTTGATGCGGCGTGCAAGTCCTTGGTGGCGATAGTCGGGGTCGACAATCAAGCCCGAGGTAGCCACAAAGTCGCCATGGCCCCAACATTCTATGTAGCTGAAGCCCACGAGCTTGTCGCCGTCAAGAGCCACTACGGCCTTACCGCCCTCGATTTTAGCCTTGATATAGGCTGGCGATCGTCGGGCGATGCCGGTGCCTCGTTGCAATGCCGATTCGTAGATCAGGGTGCAGATGCGTTCGGCATGCTTCACGTGCTCAGTGTTGGCGTAAGAGATAGTGACGTTACTACTCATAATGACGTTAGTACTTTGTGTTTAAATACTTTGGGAATAAATATACTGTGTAAATAATGCTTGAAAGCAATAAAAAGTTAGATTTTTACCAACATTTATCCTTTCCCCTCGCCACGAGAGCGCAGGGGTTTGAGCTTGCAAAGTTACGCCTTTTTCTTAAAAAATAACCCAAAAGGACATAATAAACTACATCGGGCCACGTCCGCTGGGGTAAAAATGTTAACATTTAATGACTTTGAAGGCTATCTTAGTGACTTTACTCGTCGAGCAAGGGTGAGGGTGCAGGCGCCGCAAAGCAGCGTCCCAGCCACAGTGACAATCGATGTGGCCCAAAGCAGATTGCCGATGCCCACCAGCGGGCTGGCAATGCCACCAGCCACAAAGAGCGAAGCTCCGAAGATGGCGCTGGCGGCTCCAGCGTTGTTGCGCTCGCTGTCCATGGCGATAGTGGTGGTGACGGGCTGAAGGAGTCCAAAGCCTGCCAGCAATATGATATACGAGGGCATCAATATCCATATTGAGAGGGCGAGCAAGAGCGATGTAGACATAGCCAGAGTTCCCACACCCAGACACAATACGGCCATGCGTAGGCAGGTGGCTTGGCGCCGAAAGAGACTGGCGGTACCAGCGCCTACTCCTATCATAAGAGCGTTGATGGCAAAGCAGATGCTATACATAAAGGGGCTCAAGCCATAGATCTCTTGGAGAATGAAAGGCGAAGAGGCGATGTAGCCAAAGAAGCATATTCCGCTGGCCATGATTGAGAGGGTGGAGAGAGTGAAAATAGGGTTGCGAAACACGCGAAACAGGTTGCCATAGACATCGCCAAGGCCCGTCGTGAAACGTTTTTCTTCTACAAGAGTCTCATGCAGGCGAGTGCTACTCAGCGCCAGCAGTATACCAATACCCAGGAGGGCCACAAACACTCCTTGCCATGCTGTCACTGCCGACAATGCGCCACCTATCACTGGCGCACATACTGGTGCCACTCCATTGATGGCCCCCAGCAAGGCCATAAAGCGCGCCAGTTCGTGGCCTGAATACATATCTGTGGCCATACTTTTGGAGATGACGATACCTCCAGCTCCACCTATACCCTGAAAGAGACGAAAGGCATTGAAGGTCCATATATCGGTGCAAAACACGCAGCCTATGGAGGCCAGTACAAAGAGTAGCAGCGACCCTATAAGTATCCCTTTGCGTCCATATTTATCGGTAAGGGGCCCAATGAGTATTTGTCCCGCGGCCAAGCCTATCATACCAGCTGTAAGGCTCATCGACACGAGCGCCGTCGAGCTATGGAAATACTCTGTCATCTCTGGCATTACCGGCAGATAGAAGTCGGTAATAAATGGCCCGAAGGCAGTCAACATCCCAAGCACTATAGGAATAAAGATTCCCACTCTTTTCGTTTCAGCAGTCATCAGCGTGAATGTATCTTTATTAGGTCAATATGAGGGGCAACCACCCATGGGGCCCCCAATTCGACCACAAAATTACAAAAAGAAACCCCAACCAGCAAAAACATGTAGGTTATTCAGTCCCGAGGTTTTGCACTTCGGTTGTGAAACTGGAATCCTCACCACTTTAGCCAATAGCTTTACATATCATCGAGCGTTAGACACACCGAAGTGATAGACGTATGTGGCAACACCTTTGTCCGAAGTGCCTCCACCTTGCGATTGAAATCCTCAGGACGGAAACTCTTGCGATTGCGCTTCACCTCAGCCACCAGCGCCTCTTTATCCCCAGGCTTGAGAGCCACAATGTCTATTTCATTGGGATTGTCTATAGCTTTACGCGAGGATTCCCACCAAGCACCTATCATGTGGTATTGGTGGCTTTCTTGCAAGCTTTCTCTAAAGTATTTTTCTAAAAGAAGGCCAGAGTAGGTGGGATAATCGGCTTTTATAAGGTCAACTAAGGCTGCATACATTCCAGTCTGGATGTAACTTTGGTATTTATAGATATACCGAAACCAGAACCTGAGGAAATTATCCTTGAGTTCATATCTCACGGTTTGACTGCCTGGCTTAGAAAGGATTGGACGCTTTTTCCTAATCAATTCATAGTCTTCCTCAAGTTTGCTTAGATGGCCATTTACGTTCTTGAGGCCCACGCTTTGAGATATCTCTGCCGAGGTGTTGCGCCCTGAGGCGATAGCGCAAAGGATGGCATAGTATACCCCATAATCTTTCCCAAACTCCTGTATCAAGAGTATGTTGCCCTCTTCAATAAATAATGAATATTCTCTGATAGTCTGTTCGAATATTTTGTCGCGGCTCAAAGCTCCCCTGTCTACTAATAGCTCTACATACTTTGGCACTCCCCCTGTAATAGAATAGAGAGCCAATAGGTCATCGTTTTCATATTGAGGATTATAATCCTTCATAATCCGCTTCAATACCGAAGGCGTAAAACCCTTGAGGCGTATGATAGAGTCGCAACATCCATAGAGAGGCTCACCATACTCCAAGAAGACTTTGTGCATCATTGTCTGAACCGACCCCCCAGCTATGAGATGTATATGGGTAGTGTCTTTGTAGCTATCCCATACATCCTGCATCCCGCTGTAGATAGAGGGATTGATTTTATAGAATTCTTGAAATTCATCTATAAATAAGGTGAAGCAGCGCTCACGGGCAGCCTCCATCAACAACTGAAAAATCTCCACAAACGAATTTATCCCAGATGGAATAAATATACCAAGCGCCTCCTTAATAACGCTGATATAGGAGCTACACAACTCCTTCTCCGTGGAGCGAGCCACAAATAGGTATACCATAATAGACCCTTCGCAACTCTTCTTAACGAGGGTAGTCTTCCCTATACGGCGGCACCCCATTATAGCTGTCATTTGCGAATGGTTGTTGAATGCAATTTCTCTCATTTTGGTGAGTTCTTGCAGCTCTTGTTCTCGGTCGTAAAAGTCCATATATAGATGAAATAAATAGTTCGGTGAACTGTCACGGCGGTGACTGTCACGGCGGTGACAATTCGTTGCGCAAAGGTAGTTATTAAAGTGGTACGGAGAAAAAATTATTTAGCGAATTTTTTCTTTAATTGATAATTATGTCATATATTTGTGCCGTCATAATCACAATAATTCCAACAGTATATACTACCCTATGGAAGATCGTAAACTTAAAATCAGAGATTTGACTATGCGCGACGGTCAGCAGTCGCTGTTTGCAACGCGTATGAGCCAAAAGACAATCGACCGTCTGCTTCCTCACTACGAGAACGCAGGATTTTACATCATGGAGGTTTGGGGCGGCGCCGTTCCCGACTCAGTGATGCGTTATCTCGACGAGTAGCCCTGGACGCGCCTACGCAAGATGAGCGAGGCCATGAAGGGTCGCTCTCTTCTCTCGGCCCTCTCACGCGGCCGCAATCTCTTTGGCTACGTACCCTATCCCGACAGTGTGCTTGAGGGCTTCTACAAAGAGGCTATCAAGAATGGCCTCAACGTGATGCGTATCTTCGATGCTCTCAACGATATCGACAACGTGAAGGAGTCGATACGCCTTATCAACGAGCTGGGTGGTATTGCTGACGGTGCAGTGTGCTATACAGTGGATCCCAAGCCCGAACCAAAGCCCGTAGAAGAGGCTCCTAAGGGTGGCTTCTTCAAGCGTCTCTTTGGCGGCAAGAAGGCTGAGGAGCCTGCTCCAGAGCCTGAAAAGATTTTTACCGACGAATACTTCGTGGAGAAGGCCCGCGAGATGGAGCGTCTCGGCGCCAAGATCATTACCCTCAAGGATATGGCCGGGCTGGTAAATCCTGCTCGCGCAGCATCTATTATCTCCAAGCTCAAAGCCAACCTCAAGGTGCCCGTCGACTTCCACACTCATTGCACCCCCGGCTACGGCTTAGCATCATCGGTGATGGCCATCCTCAACGGCGTGGATATCCTCGACACCAACATCTGGTGGTTTGGCGGCGGCTCGGCTGCTCCTGCCATCGAGCTTATCTACATCTTCTGCAAGAAGATGGGCGTAGAGGTCGACGTCAATATGGAGGCTGTAGGCGCCATCCGCGACGAGCTGCTTAATGCCCGCAAGGACCTCAAGCAATTTGACCTCGCCAAGGAGTTGCCACTGGCTTTCGATCCTCTGAAGGACAAACTCCCCGCAGAGGTAGAAGCCCACTTCGACGCCGCTATCCGCTACGCCAAGGAAGGCAACGAGCAGGCGCTGCTCGACGAATGTCATGCCATCGAGGACTATTTCCACTTCCCCAAGCCCAACCTACTGGTGAAGGAAGCCGAGGTGCCTGGCGGTATGTACTCCAACATGGTGGCTCAGCTCAAGAGCCTTGGCGCAAGCGACCTGCTCGACGACGCCATGAGGCTTATCCCCAAGGTGCGCCGCGATGCCGGCCTTGTGCCACTCGTTACGCCCACAAGCCAGATTGTAGGTAGCCAGGCCGTGAGTCTTGCCCTCGACCGCAAGAAAGGCAATGCCGATTATTCCAACCCCTCCAACCAGTTTATCTCGCTTGTCAAGGGTGAGTATGGCAAGACGCCTGTCGCCGTTGACCCTGCTTTCCGCGAGAAGATTACTGGAAGCCCCGTAGAGAGACCCTACGACGTGTCGAAGTATAAGAAACCCGACAACCCCGTGCTCGAAGAGTTGGGCGGTGTGAAGCTGGCTTCTAACAATGAGGAATATCTGCTGCTCGAGCTCCTTCCCTCAGTAGCCAACGGCTTCCTGCGTCGTCGCCGTCAAGAGGAGTATGACGCCAAGAAGGCTCAAGAGATCAAGGACAATCCTGAGAAGGCTGCCGAAGAGGCTCTCGCCAACGAGCCTATCACTGGCCCCGTGCTCTCAGCTCCTATGGGTGGACGCATCGTTGAGATCAAAGTCAAGAATGGCCAAGAGGTGAAGAAGGGCGATATCCTGCTCGTCTACGAAGCCATGAAGATGGAGAACGACGTCACCGCTGAGCGCCCCTGCAAGGTGAAGCGCGTGCTGGTGAAGGTTGATGAGGTGGTGGGCACCGATGCTCCCCTCATCGAGTTTGAGAAATAAGGCTATCCCCTTTATAACCCTTTACCCCCTTGGCCCTTTGGGGGGGCCTCCTCCAAAGGGGCGAAGGTCCAAAGGACCAAGGCATCCAAAAAGGCCGCGCCAAGCAATATTGGCGTGGCCTTTTTTAGATTCTCGCGAGAAATAACTAACTTTGCACTACTTATTCACCCCATACTCTTCATATTCACCCTAACACCATAAGAAATTGTGAACCATCTTTCATCACTGGCCGCTACGGCGGTCGCTATATTGACGCTGGCAAGCTGTAGCCACTCAAATGAGTGGAAAGTGGAGGGCACCATAGCTGGCGCTGACCAAAAAGAGGTGATCCTCGAAGCCTCAGCCAATGGCCGCTGGTATCCTATCGACACTCTCAATCTGTCGTCGAGCGGTAAGTTCTCAGGGCGCCATCTTGCTGCTGGTTACCCCGACATTTATCGCTTGCGTCTTCCCAACAGCACAGGAGCTATATATTTTCCTATCGACAGCGTGGAGACCATCACCGTAGAGGCCAACGCTGACAATCTGGAAAGCTCCTACACGATAGCCGGCACCGAGCAGGCCGAGCTGTTTATGAACGTAGAGAATCGTCTACGCCAGGCTGGCATACGCACAGGAGCCGCAGCCGACTCGCTATTGAAGCGCGACCTGGGCCAGCTGGTGCTTGCCGACCCGTCGGGCATCGTGGCTTATTATATCATCAACAAGAGCATAGCAGGCTATCCTATCTTTGACCCCCAAGACCGCCAAGACAACAAGCTTATAGGAGCCGTGGCCAATGCCTACGCCAGCCAGCGCCCCAACGACCCTCGCACTCGCTATCTCAAAAACCTATTCCTCACCAACCGCACCATGACGGGCAACACAGTGGTGGAAGCCACTGCCGTGGGCCTCTTTGACATCGACCTCATCGACAACAAGGGCAAGCATCAACTCCTTAGCGATGTGGCCAATCAGAACAAGGTGGTGCTACTGAGCTTCACAGCCTATGGCGCCGACGAGTCGCCAGTCTACAACGTAGCGCTCAACAAGCTCTATGAGCAGTATCATCAGCGCGGCTTGGAGATTTACCAAGTGTCGATCGACGCCGATGAATATCTGTGGCGCGAGACGGCCAACAACCTTCCCTGGGTGACCGTCTACAACTCGCCTGTAGATGGCAATCAGTACGTATCGAAGTATAACGTATTTGCCATCCCCACTCTCTTTATCATCAACAATGGCGAGATAGCCGAGCGTATCACCTCTACCGCCGACCTTCCCGCAAAACTTGCCCGCTACTTTTAGCCATCAAGCCCCATAGCGGGCCACAACGCATTATCAGCAGCCTTAGCCGCGCCTTAAGGGGTAGCTTGATCCCCAGAGAGGAGGCTAAGGCTGTTGTCGTGTCTCTAAGAGATGGGTCGCCAAGGCGATAAGCCAGGGAGAGCAGGTAAGAGATGGCCGGACGATAATAGCGCTGCATGGCGCGGGGCGCTATGTCGTACATCGAGGCCAGTGTATGGCGTGTGATAAGCGCTCGTCGGGTGTAGTCGAAGGCTTTGCGTAGGTTGGGTTGGTGGGATATCGAGGGCTCATCCATCGAATAGTGGAGAGTAGCTATGGGGAGATAGGCCACTTGGCCACGCTGAAGGCAAGCCATCACCACCGGGAGATCTTCCACACTAAAGTTGTCCCCACGCAAGCAGGCGGGGCGGCTCTCGAGTAGCTCCACGATGGGAGCGCGACGATAGAGGGCTGTGCAGAGATGGATGATGGGAGCGCCGCTCGTAGAGAGGTATTCCTCCATCATGTTGCGCCCATGAGTGATGTAAATGGGCGGATTGGCATCGGGTGCTACCGCGTTGTCCTCAGGGCGCGGACTGCTTGTCCACGCCGTATGCACGAGCATCACCTGAGGATAGTCTCTCAGCACACGGCCCTCGCGTTCCAGTTTGAGAGGGTCAACCCAATAGTCGTCGCCCGGACAATCGGCTATCCACTCTCCGCGAGCCTCCTGCAGGCAGTCAAAATAGTTGGCTATCAATCCCTTGTTGGGTGCCTTGGGCATGAGGCGTATCTTGTCGGGGTGGCGTTGCTGATATTCCTCACACACTCTGCGGGTATCATCCGTCGAAGCATCTTCGCCTATCAGTATCTCATAGCTTAGCGAGGTCTGCTGCGCCAAGAGGCTATCGAGGGTGCGCCCTATGGTGGCTTGCTGATTATAAGTCAGCACTAAGATGGTGATTTGAGGCTGGCGCATGGGGATTAGAGGCTCATGATTTCATCAGCAAACTGCTTCCTCAGAGGATCTGCATCAAGCTCTTCGCTCCACCGCTTATAAGCTTGACCGCTCAGAGCCTGATACCTCAGCTCTTGGTCGAGATAAGGCACCAGCCCGCGCACAAACTCTTCCGGCTCTATATCCGGGGGCAGGAGCAGCCCCGTGGCGTCGTCGACCACCTCGCCGACGCCACCCACATCGCAGGCTATCGCTGGCACCCCATAGCTGAAGGCCTCGCAGATGGTGATAGGCAGTCCCTCGGAACTGGAGGTGAGGATGGCCCAGTCGATGGGTTGCTCCAGGTAGAGCGCTTGCACCTTGTCTTGACTGAGCATGCCTCGTAGTTCCACCTTGAGGTTGGGCGTGCGCCCTGTGGCCTCAGTCACCTTCTCGCGCAGAGTGTCCATCTGGCTGCCATCGCCAGCCACTATCCAGCGCACCTCGGTTGTGGGCCTCGCCACTGCGAGCTTTTCCAGAAGCGAGAGGGTGAGCGTGTGACGCTTCACGTGGCTCACGCGGGCCACCGTGAGAAAGGTGAGCTTATGGTCGGCAGGTCGATGATGGCTGGCCACTGCTTCTTTGGGAGCTTGCTTATGGCAACCGAGCCAGCGCGTGGCCACGCCTGTTATCCCATGGCTTTGCAGCCATTGGGTAGTGGCGTCTGACACGGAGTAGACTTGAAGAAGACGCTGGGAGCAGCGCTCTCTCAGCCGTGGTGCTCGCTTTTCGTAGACATCGTAGCGATGAGCGCGTGTGATAATCTTGAGGGGGTAATCGTCTTGGATGAGGGTGAGTCCAACAGTGAGATAGTTGAACCAAAAGGTGTAAAACAGCGTGTCCTCCAAGTCCAGCCCCTTGCGCTTAATCCACTTGCGCATAAAGCGCGCAAAGGCCTGAGCGCTTATGGCATAGGCAAACGAAGCCAAGCGAGGAGGCTTGGCGAGCGCCCCCAGAGAGGTAGGCGTAAAGGCCAATGGTATTCGATGACCAGGATGACGCCACATAGGATTATGTGCCCACTCCATATCTACCTCCACATTCTTGAAGCGGCTGAGGTCGGCGCCCTCGCTGCGTTTTATAGAGGGCAGAAGGATGACGCGGTCGGCCTTCGCGCTGAGAGCCTCCAGCTCGGCTTCTACGAATACAGCTTCGGGCCCGGTGGTATAAGGGTAGCCTTCGGTGATGAGAACTATTGTCTTGGCCATAATCTTATGGAGTGGGTAATGTGAGAGAAATGTCTTTTCAAGATGACAAATTTAGCAAAAAATGCCGTAACTTTGCTCTCTATGATAGCAAAAGATATATCGGTGATAGTGCCTGTCTACAATCGGGCACACTTGCTGGAGCGCGCTCTCCGTTCGCTGGCCGAGCAGACCGTGCGTCCAGCCCACGTGGTAATCGTTGACAATGGCTCCAGCGATGCCTCCCTGCGTGTGGCTCAGCGCTGGGCCGAGAAGATGAAGGATGTCGACGAGTGGCAACTGACGGTAGTGGAGGAGGCCCGGCGTGGAGCGTGCGCAGCGCGCAATCGTGGGCTGCAGGAAGTGGCCACGCGCTATGTCAGCTATCTCGACAGCGACGATGAGTTTACCCCTCCCCACTTTGAGCGCATAGCCTCGCTGCTCTCGGGGCGCTCGGAGCTTCAGCTCGTCTACTATGATAAGCTTATCATCGACCCCGAGGGATGGTCTACGCTCAAGAGCGTCAACGACCCTCTCTTGCTCCGCGGCCATCTGTTCCATAGCTCGCTCACCACCACTGCCTATACCGTGGAGGCGGAGCTTCTGCGCCGAGTGGGCGCTTGGAATGAGGAGCTACCTATCTGGAACGACCTTGAGTTGGGAGTGCGTCTGCTGCTTCAACAGCCCAAGGCTATGAAACTCAATGGAGAGCCCACGGTGCTCGTGCATCCTCAGGTGGAGTCGATCACTGGCACCGACTTCCACAGTCGCGCCAAGGATATAGAGCGTTCGCTCGACACTATAGATTATCATCTGTCGTTTGCTAGCAATCATCTGTGGACAATGTGGGTGGAGGCCCGACGCGCCACCCTCGCCGCTCATTATCATCGCGAGGGAGCCCGCGATGAGGCTGAGCGTCTGCTCGCTGCCACCCTCAGCCGCCATCAGGGACGCGACCGTCAGCGCTTGCAATGGATATATCAAGCTGTGAGGCTTACGGGGCGCGGTGGCGCAGCGCTGGCCACTCGCTTCTGGGCTCCCCCCAAGGAGGAGATCTTCACCGGCAAGCGACCTATATTTAAGCGCTGACTGGTATCAGGGGATTGTAACCTTGAAGTAGGGATTGGGCGTATGCTCGCGGCGCACTATCTCTACCATCTCGGCCACCTTCTCGGGATGGTCGGCTGCTATGTCGTGGTCTTCGTGGATATCGGTGGCCAGATTGTATAGCTCGGGCTTGCCGCGCTTCACGATGAGTTTCCAGTCGCCTTGACGGAGGCCTATCTGGTCGGTCTCGTCAAACTCCCAGTAGAGAAACTCGTGCTCCTGCTGCTTGTCGTCTTGCCCAGTGAGGGTAGGGAGGAATGAGATGCCGTCAAAGTAGTCAATTTCTTTTTCGGGGTTGGCATACTTGGCCATATCCACGCCTAAGATGTCACACACCGTGGGCATCACGTCGTAGAAGGCCAAGATATGGTCGTTCTCCTGGCCTGGTGCGATGGCTGCTGGCCAGCGCACGATGAAAGGCACACGGATGCCACCCTCGTGGCATGAACGCTTGAGACCTCGCAAGGCACCATCGCGACCAAAGAACTCAGGGTCGGCACCACCCTCCTCGTGAGGGCCGTTGTCGCTCGTAAATACCAGGATGGTGTTGTCGGCAAGCCCTTTACGCTCCAGCGCCTCCATTATCTCGCCCACATAAGCGTCGAGACGAGTAATCATGCCGGCAAACTGCGCATGGGTATGCACCGCCGGATTGTAGCGCGAGCCTTCTTGACCGCCCCATGTCTTGTCCTCAAAGAATTTCTTCTCGTAAGCGAGGTAGATCGAGTCCTCGGGTTGTGCCAGCTCCGCGTGGGGCAGGGTATAGGTGAAGAGGCCAAAGAAGGGCGTCTCCCCGTCTTGGCGCTCCAGCCAGTCCATAGCCTCGCGATGGATCATGTCGGCCGAATATTGCTCGCGCTTGAAGTATTCGCGGCCAAACATCGGGTGTTCTACGTTTTGCTCCATCACCACGCGCACCGTGGCCGTGTCGCCCAGCTCAGGGCGATAGCGGTTGAGGAAGTTGGGGTAGTAAAGATGGGCCTGAAATTGGCAAATATACCCGTAAAACTCGTCGATGCCTCGCTTTTCGGGCACCGACACCGAGCCTTCGTAGCCGCCAGCCCATTTGCCAAACATGCCAGTGGTGTAGCCATTGTCTTTGAGTATCTCAGGTAGCACCACGTGGGTCGGGTCGTAGGGATGCTGACCGACCACGGCGTAGTCCTCCACCACTCCGTAGGGCACCATCGCCGCGTCGCGCCAATACTCCTTGTTGCCTCTCACCTCGCCGTGGCCGCTGTGCTGCCCTGTCATGAGCGATGCGCGCGAAGGAGCGCTGACGGGGCTACCGGCGTAGGCCTGGGTGAAGCGCATTCCCTGGCGCGTCAGGCTGTCGATGTTGGGGGTGGAGATATATGGCTGGCCATAGCATCCCAGGTCGCCATAGCCCATGTCGTCACACATGATGTAGATAATGTTGGGGTGCTGGCCGTCGGCAGCCATCGCCGATAGGCTCCCGAGGGGGGCCAAAAGAAGCAGTGGGTAGCGTTTCATTGCTGAGAGTGGTAGTGGATAGAGTGGTTAAGAATTATATACTACAAAGGTAGATAATCTTTCTGTTAACCCGTGTTAACTCCCTCGCGGATTCTCGCAATGATTGTTAAGCTTTCGACTTTTTTGGCTCCTGAAATGTTAACTATGAAGGATTAGTGGCTACCTTTGCCTCTTCAATACCAATCGCCTACACGTGGCAAACTATTAGTATATCCATGTCTAACATACTGACTACCCTTATCAACAAGCAGGCTTCGCGCTATGGTAAGCGTGAGGCTCTCCTTCATCTCGTAGATGGAAAGTGGCTCCCTATCTCTTGGCTTGAAATGAAGCAAATGGTCGACACTACGGCCGTGGCCCTCTTGTCGCTTGGCCTCAAGGAGCTGGAAAACATGGCCATCTTCTCGGCCAACCGCCCCGAGGTGTTATATACCGACTTTGGAGCCTATGCCAACCGTGCCGTCCCCATCTCCATCTATGCCACCAGTTCGCAGCAGCAGGTGGAGTATATCGTCAACGATGCTCAGATTGAGATAATGGTGGTGGGGGATAAGGCTCAATATGATATTGCTTATCGAGCCATGCAGAACTGCCCTTCGCTGCGTCAGATTGTGACCATCGACCACGTGGATCTTCACCCCTCCGACAAGACTACCATAACGTTTGCCCAGCTCCTTGACATAGGGCGTAAAGCCACCGACCAGGCCCGCGCCGAGGTAGAAGAGCGTAGCTCCCACGCCGAGGCCACCGATATTGCCATCATTATCTATACCTCCGGCACCACCGGCGAGCCCAAGGGCGCCGTGCTTCCCCACTCTTGCTTCAACGCCACTCTGGAGCTCCACCGCCGTCGCCTCGTCACTATCTCTGACCGCGACCTCTCGGTGTGCTTCCTGCCGCTGAGCCATATCTTTGAGCGCGGTTGGACCTACGTGTGTCTCTACGTGGGCATGCCTGTGGCCATCAACCAAGACCCTCGCGAGATACAGGAGACGGTGTATCGCGTCAAACCTACCTGCATGTGCTCCGTGCCTCGCTATTGGGAGAAGGTCTATGCGGCCATCAAGGAGAAGATTTCGGCCATGTCCCCGATGAAGCGCCGCATGGTGGCGCGCGCCGTCATCATCGGCCGGCGTCGCAATCTCGACTACGTGCGTCTGCGCAAGAAGGTGCCTTGGTGGCTGGAGCGTCAGTATCAGTTTTACAGTAAGACGGTGTTTGCCGTCCTCAAGAAAGCCATCGGCATCGAGCACGGCAACATATTCCCCACAGCTGGAGCGCCGCTCTCCTCCAAGATCGTGGAGTTTTTCCATAGCTGCGGCATCAACGTGATGATAGGCTACGGCCTGTCGGAGACCACCGCCACCGTCACCTGCTTCCCTCAGTATTTCTACGAGATAGGCTCCGTAGGCACTCCTCTCGAAGAGGTGCAAGTGAAGATAGGCGAGGACAATGAGGTGCTTGTCAAGGGCCCCACAGTGATGCGCGAATACTACAACAAGCCCGAGGCTACTGCCGAGGCCTTCACCGAAGATGGATGGTTTCGCACGGGCGACGCTGGCCGTCTCGACGAGCATAGCGCACTGTGGTTGACCGACCGCATCAAGGACCTCTTCAAGACCTCCAACGGCAAGTATGTAGCGCCACAGGCTCTGGAGAGCGTGTTGGGCGAGGACAAGTATATAGAGCAAGTGGCAGTGATTGGCGACAAGCGCAAGTTTGTCACCGCGCTCATCGTCCCGGCCTACGACGCCCTCAAGGAGTATGCCAAGAAGCATAAGCTCCACTACAAGGACGTAGCGGAGCTCGTAGCCCTCCCAGAGATCCACCAGATGCTCCAGGAGCGCATCGACGCCCTGCAGGCAAGCTTTGCCCCCTACGAGCGCATCAAGCGCTTCACCCTCCTGCCGGCGCCCTTCACCATGGAGAATGGCGAGCTCACCAACACCCTCAAGATCCGCCGCCCCATCATCAACGCCCGCTACGCCCCCCACATCGACGCCATGTATCGCGGCTAACCCCACAAAAACGGCAGGTCCTTTCGAAATTCCTTTCAGTTGGAATCCCGTTGGGATTCTTTCAATTAGCATCTATGCATATACA
>JAJBVL010000098.1 GCA_020859845.1 Bacteroidales bacterium | reverse complement strand
ACGAGATACGACACGACTGTTTCCAGTTGGAAAGGCTGGAACTATCTCGCTTTTGCCGTGGTGTTCCTTAAAAAAATTCACAAATCACAAAAGTTTAAATGAGTTCATGGTTAGAAAAATGAGAAAAATGGCCTTGTGCGTTAAAAAGCGTGATAGCCTTGCCAAAGGTATAAAAAATCTCGACATTCCGCAAATTGGCGATGCCATTTTTTCCATTCTGTAACCTTTCTTTAAATTACCAGGAGAAACGGATGCCGATGGGGAGGGTGAAGGAGGTGGATTTGTCTTGCCAGAGGAGCTTGAAGGTAGAGTGGCGGTCAAGGTGGTAGTTGACCTGTGGCTCTATGAACAAGCCCACATTGGAGTTGAAGCGATATTCCAGACTGACTCCGCCGAAGAAACCCACTTGGACTGGAGCATGATATGACTTCTCGGGATGGTCGCCCTTCATAGAGGTGGCTATGGGAAAGTCGATGGAGGTGCCTATGGGGGTTGACAGTCGCCAGTGGGGCGCGGTAAACCAGTCGTAACGGCCAGCCACTGTGACGCCCAGATAAGATACGTCAAGATCCGTCTTCCCATAACGTTTGTCGGCCTGCCACCACTGAGTGGAACGCAAAAGGGTATATTGAACCCCTACTTCGAGCGAAATCTTAGGCGCTATCTCGTGGGCAAAGCGTACGCTGACCACGATAGGCTCCTTCTGCTCCGTGTCATAAACTGCCATAGGCTCTCCCGCCATAGGCATTGACTGGGAGGATCGGACTGCCTGAGAAGGATCAGAGAGATCAGAGGGATTGGATGGATTTGTGGGGTCGGAGGGATTGGAAGGCCCATCACTTGGCCTATCTGGGGGAAGAGATGCGTTGATATCATCACGTAGATCCAAATCTTTGTCAGCACCCGCAACGGCGCTAAGGTTGGTGGAGAGAGTCATGGCCCACTTGCTCGCGGAGCGCGCCGAGGGTAGACGGTAGAGTGGCTCTCCCCAGTGGGCTACGAGCGGCTCCTCGTCATAGCGAGGCTTGGGAGTGATAGAATCGGGAGACGATGGAGTATCCTTCTTAAGGGCTTCGTATTCAGCTACAGGATCCAGCAAGGGGTCTATCTCAGCTGGAGAAGTCTGTGTGGTGGCATGAGGTGGCAAGTCCCAAAGCGACAACTTGGCGGGTATCACTACCACTGACCATCCTAACTGCCGGTCGGGGATAGCCAAGGCAACAAGCGCTGGCGCTTGACGCGTCACGACCGCTGGTGCCACAGGAGCGCCAGTCTGTCTGCCCAGAGCTGTTGGCGCTGCCTGTGGGGGAGCGGAAGGAGAAGTTTCAAGGTCGATATTAGGCTTATTGACTGTATCTTGAAGTAAAGCATTTAAGGAATTCTGGATGGGGAGTGACGCGATAGGCCCGGCAACGTTGGAGCGCTGGAAATGGGGGCGCCATGTGAGATAGAGCGCTCCACCAGCGATAAAGAGCAATCCAGCCACGCCGAGCCCCAGCTGATATTGCAAGAAGAGTTGGCGCAGGCGTCCCTTGGCGCGTGAGAGCTGAGTTGCAGAGCTGGAGGAGGTGATGCCAAGCATCTGACTAATCTCCTTGTGACTGAGACCTTCGAGCACTGCCAGACGAAAGACGTTTTGATATTTCTCTGGCAGCTGGGATATGAGGGTCTGGAGTTCCTCCATGCTGATGGGCTCTTCGCTTTCCTCCTCAGCTTCTTCATCCTCTTCGCTGAGAGCCTCCTCTACGCTGGGTCCGCCAGGGCCTTAAGCGCAAGGTTCTTCATTATGGAGGCCATCCAGGTCTCCAAGTGACTGTAGTCGTGCAAGCGATCTATCTGCTTGAAAATGATGAAGAAACCATCGTGGAGGATATCTTCAATCATAGCGGTGTCGGCCACATAGCGCTTGATGACCCTTATCATAGGTCGGCGATACGTGGTATATAATGAGCCTAAGGCGGTGATGTCGCCTCGTTGGCAGCGCTCTATTAGTTCTGTTTTTTGGACATCGTTGGTTTCCATATCTATTTCTAAGATATGGAGAAAGGCCAAATCTTACAAAATGGCCTTTATTTTTAACATCTTTTAATCTTTCGCCCTGTTTTTGGCTTAGAATGGGTAACCGATGGCAAGGTGGAAGGCCAGAGAATGGCGGAAGGAGGTCATGTTGTAGTAACCTCGTTTGCCAGTGTCGTAGGGTAGGTGGATGCCAATACCCAAGTCGCCGCGGATTACCATCATACCTATGTCAACGCGCAGACCTACGCCCGTGCCAGTGGCAAGGTCTTTGAAGAAGGATTTCCCTTCGAGTTTGCCTCCAGGTCGCTGTGGGTCATTTTTGAGTAGCCATACGTTGCCTGAGTCAAAGAACACTGCCCCGTGGAGGATGCTTACCAGTGGGAAACGATACTCCACGTTAAACTCGAAGAGGAATGTACCCGTCTGGTCGAAATAGCCATTGACAAGATTCTCTGGTACCTTGTAACTGCCAGGACCCACACTGCGCACGGTATAAGCACGAATAGAGTTGGCACCACCCACGTAGAACTGCTCGCTGTAAGGCACCTGCGAGGCATTGCCATAGGCATGGGCAGCGCCGACAGCCACACGGCTCACAAGCCAATGGTCGCCATAGAGCCGACGATTGTAGACCAGCTGTGTCTTCCCCTTGATAAATTGGGAGAAGGGCGTGCCAAATAGTGTCTTCTCGCCTTTCTTGCCGCCTACGCCCCACAGCAGGTCGATGATATTGCCAGCTTCTTGGAGGGTGAGCTGCCAGTTGATGCCGTTGTCGGGGTCAAACATGCGGTCGTAGGTAAGGCTGTAGGCTATCTGGGGGATAAATTGGCTGCGGAAACTGAGAGCAATAGCTTGGTTGGCCTCCATGATGGAGTCAAACTCGGCAGTGGTCCTCATCAAGTTGGTGTACGTGAGCTTGAAGAGGGTGAGGGTGCTGCTTATATACTTGCTTTGGCGCCAGTCGTAGTTGAGTGAGGCGTTAAACTGCGCCATGCGGAAGTAATGAGGGCGGTTGAGCAGGTCGATATTGAGGGCTATGCGGGTCCAGTTGAGCTGACGGCGCGAGCGCGATATCCATCGGTTGAGGCCAGGGATGAGGAGACGGGGGAAGGCCAAAGTGCTCGTAAATCCTATCTCATAGCTGTTGAGCACCGAGCCCTTGCGCTGACGTCCCGTCTGCCATTCATAGCTCCCAGTGAGATTGAAGGTCAATTGCTCGCCGCCACCAAAAAGGTTGCGATTGGTCAATCCAAACATCAGTCCCGGCCCAAGATAACTGTTTGACTTGGAGGTGACATTCACCTCAAGCGATGCCTCCAGTGGGGCATCGAAGGTGCAGGATATGTCGACGTTGAGCACTCGGTGTTTCGACGAGTCGGGGTAGACGTTGATATCGATGCCGTTGAAGATGCCCAGACGCGAGAGGTAGGTCTGGGTACGGTCCATGTTGCGCACGGAGAAGGTACGGCCCTCGCGGAAGGTGATGCAACTGGGTATCAGCCCTTCGCGCAAGCGCGAGGGGAGCATGCGTATTATCATTCCGCGGTTGGTGTAGGTGGTGTCGGGAGTGCCGTTGCCTTGATTGCGATAGATGCGAGTGGTGATGGTGCCAGTAGTGTACGAATCAAGTGCGTAATCTGGTATGTTTTTGGCCACCGTCAGTCGCATGGCAATATTCAGCGGCTTGATGGTGCTGTCGGCCAGATATTCTATATAGTCGGGCTTGAAGAAGTAGTAGCCACGATTGCGCAGGGCATTGGCCACACGTATACGCTCGGCGCTCAAGGAGTCGGTGCAGTAGCGTGCGCCAGGCTGCAGGTAGGTGGAGCGGCGCGCCACCGAGTCGATAAGATGATAGAGGCGACACGTGTCGGGGAGCAGCTGTATTGAGTCGATCGTATACTCGGGCCCCGTGTTGACGGTGTAGAGTATGCGTGCTTTCTTCTTGTTGCGTCCCTGAATGAGCTCGTAGGAGGCTGTGCCACGGAAGTAGCCATTGTTGTCGAGTATCTCGTCCATCATCTTGGTGCGCACTTCGGGGCGAACGTCGCTTATCAACACCGGTTCGCTCACGAGTTTCTCATACAGCCAATGCTTGAATCCATGAGGTGGATTGTTCCAGTTGTTGTAGACCCACAGGCCGATAGGTAGCGGTGTGCGCATGTAGGGCGAGAAGAGCGGCATGGGATTGTTGGGAGCCACATTGACCGCACTTTTCAAGGCATCCTCCAGCCCTGGGGCCAACTTTAGACTATCGGGATGGGATATGTCGACAGCCTTCACGCCTGTATACAGCATCTCGTCGGCGGGGATGCGTCGGGTAGTGGAGCAGGCGCCTAGCATTAGCAGTAGAGCCGTTACAATCGTCAAGCGAAAGGCGCAGATGGGTATATGATGATTGTGGAGGGTCATTCGGCAGGTGTTTCCTCGGTTATTTCTTTTTTGTCGCGTCGGCGTAGGCGATCTGTCCAGTTGAAGAGGTCGCGCAGGGAGTTGAGTTGGCGTTTCACCACGAAGCCCACGCCCGTCTGCGTCACCTCTCCCTCAAGTATGCTCTCATAGCCTATGTGGCGGAAGACGCGCAGATACATGGAGCCGCTGTGGTTTAACATATATTCAAACGAGATATCGTTGATGAGGTTCTGTGAGAAGTTCTCGTCGGCGTTGGCATCGGTGGTGTAGTTGCCTCCAACGATAATCTTTATACGGTCGTCAAAGAGGCTCTTCGACACCTTGTAGCTGTAGCTCGTGGCTTGCGACGTGTAGCCGTCGGTGGTCTTATTGTATTGGTCGATGCCAAACGAGATGTCCACGCCGCGTATGTTGTTAGCTGCCCATGAGTTGAGTTGGCTCTCGAGGAATGTATAGAGCGGGTTGGCAGCGAGATTGCTCGTGGCCTTGGTGGAGGGGCCTGTATAGACGTTGTAGAGCAGGAGGTTCATGGCCTGGTTGGCTCGCTGGTCGGGGCTCATCGACGTGAGCTCATTCTCTACGGTGATATCGTCGGGGGTGGAGAGGTCGAAGGCCACGTTCATATTCTCAAGCGTATTGGTGATCGACACTGTAATCTCAAAGTCGATGATACGTGAGTTTTGGCCCTCCTGGGTGACGTTGGCCTTGAGATTGTCAACGGCGTGGATATTAAGGGTGGGATTGAGCATGTCGCCGTTGAAGGCCACGTAGCTTCCTTCTTGGAAGTTGAACACCTTTTCGCCCATTACCGGGGGCGTGTAGCGCACGTAGCCACCATTGATATTAAAGCGGCCTGTGAGGCGTCCATCGTCCATGGGGTTTTGAGTGTAGTCGAGTTCGCCGCTGCCTTGTATCGACACTTTATTATTGCCGGCGCTTCCCGTGAGGCTGATGTTGGGGAGGTCAACGTTGATCACTGACCCTGCTTGCACGTTGAGTTTGGCGTTGAGGAGCATGGTCATGGTGTGGGTGTCGATGGTGTCAGCCTCAGCCACTTGCGCCGAGTCGGCAAAGTTGACAAAGTGGACCATTCCTTCTGTCGACTGTGAAGAGAGCGTAGAGGCCGCGTCGGCCATTACGTAGGTGACATTGGTCGAGGGCAAAACGTCGAGCTGGGCATTGACCATCATCATCTGCATGTTGCCCTTCACCGAGGCATCGAGGTCGATGTTGGCTTTGCCATATACGTCGGCACCAGAGCGTGCTCGCGTAGTGTTGACTATCTGGAAGTCGGTGGCCGAGAGCTTGAGGTCGCAGGCAATGTCGGTGATATGGCGGGCATCCACGGTGCCATTCACATGGATGGCACTATCGTTTACGCCAACAATGGTAAAATCATTGAAACTTACCACATTGCTATCCACGGGTATCTTCTCTTCCGAGAACTTGAACGACGACCCCAGCATCACTACCTTGACGCTTGTGGTGTCGAAGTCTAGATAGCCATTGAAGATGGGCTCTGTCATGGTCCCCGTGATGTCCATCTCGCCGTTGAGCACACCGCTCAGCCTCGCCACGTCCTTGGGGAGGAAGGGGTTGACGATGCGCAGCGGCAGGTGGATCATCGAGAAGTCGAGATTGAACGGGTGGAGAGCCGTGGAGTCGTTAAGCGAACCGCGCGCCGTGATTACCTTTATGCTGTCGACGAGCAGGGATGCATCGGCATAGAGAGTGCCATTGGCTTTGTTGGCCACGTCTACGCCGAGGGTAAAGGAGCCAACGCGTTCGCGCCCAAAGTAGAAGTCGTTGAGGTCCACTGTACCCTTGCCAGTGAGTTGCTGCTCATTCCAGCGGAAGCGCATATTGGCGCCGAGGTCGCCCTTGATAGGTGGAGCGAAGGGAGAGATGGACAGCCAATCCTTAAGCTGGATATGGGCCATCTGCATCACCACATCCTCCTGTAGCGAGTCGCCACCCTCCACATGCTCCGTGAAGAGCTTGATATAGCTCTTGTCGGTAGTCATGGCCAGATTGGCGTCGAGATGCTGGTTGTAGAAATTGTAGGTGATATGATTGTCGTTGTTGACTGTCCATTGCTTGCCTCCTATCGTGGGGGTATAGGGCACGAAGCGCAGGGTGATGGTGCTATCGGCAGCCGTGGTGTTAAGACCCAGCAGGAAGCCGAGCTTGCCGTTGATATCCTTTTGGCGCACCATCAGCGACATCTTGTCGTCGGCCAGATAGCCATTGGCGCCTATGAAGGCAAAATTGTCCATTGTCCCAGGACGATTGTTGACGGAGGCTTTGTAGACGAGGAATTTGCCATGCTGCATTGCCTCTATTTGGATAGTGTCGAGGCGCGTGTCGCCGGTGTAGAAGTTGAGGGCCGTAGCTCCAAAGTGGAAGAGCGAATCGTTGTGAAACTCCATCCTCAGCTGGCTCCACCCCATCTTGTCGGTGGCCAGAAATTGGGTGAGGAGGTTATTGCTGCCGGCGCGAATCGCAGCGTCCATGCGTGGCATCCTTTGCTGCAGCCGACGGATGTCGACGCTGCGATGGGCCATCTGCGAGTCGAGTTCTTCGGTAGTGGCTGTCAGGCATGCCAGGAGGCTATCAAGCGAGCAGTAGGCGCTGACATATCCCCCCATATCGGCCGAGCGAATGCCCGCCAAGAGGGTAGAATCGGAGGCGCGAAATCCTCCCTTTATGCTGTCAGCTTCGAGGCGAGCCTCTCCCACGCGCCATCGGAGGTCGGTGATGGTAAGGCGTGCGTCAATGTCGTTGGTGGCTGGATAAATGGTCCCGGTGGTGTTGAGTTTTAGCGAACCGTCGAGAGGCGTTTCGCTGAGTTTCATTGCCAGGAGGTCGATGTTGGAGATGTCGCCGTCTACGTCCCAGCGATATCCCTTGTCGGGGAGCATCTCAGCAGCGAAGTGTACGAGAAAGTTGGCATTGGGATTTGACGAACTCAGCTTGCCCGTGGCTCGGCAGCTATCCAGCTGGGCCTCAAGTGAGGCATCTACGTATGTGCGTCCATTGACGACTGCGCGGTCAATAGTCACCGAGGCTTGAGCGTGGGTGCGCGGCGAGAATGGGTCGTAGCCTTGCCCCGAGGCCGTGGCGTGGGCCGTGATGCCACCTATCCCCAACGAGGGCATAAACTCGTCGACAGCCAGCGAGTCGAGGGTAAGGGCCACATCGTAGCCCTCGGCTTTCTGGAACCACTCCGCCTTGAGGGCCACATGTCCTCGAGGAGTGGTGGCCGTGAGCTGTCCATCGGCGCGCGAAGGGCTATAAGAGATTTGTCCTCTCAGACGGGTAGGAGGAAGGTTGATCTCTTTAGCCATGCGCGCATCGAGGAGAGTGGGTTTCAAGGAGTTGAGGTTGCTTGGCGTGCCGTTGAGGTTGATAAGGCCGGAAATGTTCTCGAAATCGGCAAAGTTGTCTACGTGACCATCGGCCTTGAAGTCGAGATAACGGGGAAGGTTGATGGCAATTTGGCGGATGTCGAGCGACCCTGAAGTGCCTCCCAGGTCGGCTTGGAGTGTGAGTTCCGTGGCTGGAGTGAGATTCTTTAGCATCGGTCCTACGGCAGGAAACGCTAGGCGCATATCCTGCTGCGCTATTCGGGCGCTGGCTTCTAAAGCGATGGGGAGTGAAGGGTCGGTAGTGAGGTCACCTGCGCCCATGGTGGCTTGTCGCAGATCCAACGAGGAGAAGGGTGTGTAGATCTTAAATCCATCGGCGTGCATCACAAAGGCTGTATCGATAGAGAATACGCCTGTAGCGCCCAGCTCTATCCCGCAACGCTCGGTGGCCTCAAGTCGCTTGAGGGGTACACGTATCGTAGGTCCGCAGTTGTAAAATGAGTCTACGGCTATATCAATGTCGCTGGCTTCAAGCCATGAGAAGTCGAGCCCCGGCTGAGGCTCGGCGTCGCGCATGGCGTAGATGGCGCGCTGGCCTGTGAGCCTTACTGAGTCGGCCGTGATGGTCCACATCTCGGCCATATTGATGGGAATGGTGTCGGAGGTGGTCTCTCTTAGAGGATGCTCCTGAAGGTAGGCCTCTGAGGGGGTGAAATAGGTGGCCCGGACGCTATCCACGGCCAGATAGCGCGCCTTGATGCGGCGCGTCTCCAAGTCGACCAACGCGTCGACCAGCCGTGCTTGTGGCACGTCGGCTCCAAGCGAGTCGATGGTGGGCATCATCGACATGCGATATCTCACGTCGGAGAGTTCGATAAGGCGAGCTGTGATGGTGAGTGGCTTGATAGCGGTGGTGTCGGTCGATGGTGGGGTCACGGTGTCGGCCATCCATAGCATCACGTCGCCTCCAGAGAGTTGCGCGTGGTCCACATGTATTCGGCTATTGATGAGGTCCATCGAGGCATCGGTGATCAATGCCTTGCGTCCCTTGGCTATTATCCACATGGCCGAGTCTTGATTGCCCATCTGGTACATGGCGTTGGTGGCTTGTATATCGCCGGCCGATAGGGTCCCCTTGAAGAGGGGAGCCACGCGCAGGTCCACAGCAGCGTCTTGCACCCTTACCATAGTGTCGCCCGAAGCCTCCAGTATGGTGACACCCTCAACGGATAGTCGTAGAGGGAAGCGTAGATGTAGCTTGTCGACGGTAATCTTCATCCCATCGCCTTTGTTGACTTGCTCCAAAGCTACATTCTTGGCCCACTCCTGCACTCCTGGGATGTAGAGGAGCACAAAAATAATCACCACCAGCCCCACTACGATGCCTATGGTCCAGAGCACGATGTGGAGCAGCGAGCGTAATACCTTATGAGCCAAAGAGCGCGACACGCCTTTACGTCTGTGAAAGATTATAAATGAGTTGAAACGTTACAATACTACAACCCGCAGGCGCGGGTAAATGTTTTGCCTCACATTAAGCCCCAGAGGCTAATACCAATCTACGCCGTTGGAGAGCGAAGAGCGCTTGTCGTATTTCAGGTCGCTGAGCAGCGAGGAGTTGACGGCGATGTGGAAGTTGTAGCTCTTGTATGGACCGAGGGGCACAAAGCTGGCGCGCATCGAGAAGCAGTGGAGATCGCGCGTCACGTTGCAGTTCATATAGGCTATCTTGTGGGTGTCAAAGTTGTAGCTGGCGCTGAAACTGAAGCTCCAGTTGTTGGTGGGGCGTATGTTGCCCGAGAAACTGAGATTCTGGGTAATCTTGCCGTCATACTCCATCTTCTCCTTGTTAAACGCCCCATAGCTATAGTTGATAGAATAGTTGAAGCTCAGGCTCCAAGGCACCGACCATTGCATGTAGCCATCGTTGCCCATAGTTATATCATCTTCGTTCTTTCGCTTTTTGCGGTCGCGAGTATTGTCGGGGGCGTTGGCCATGGGGTCGTTGGGGTCATCCTCCCAGTCGTCGTCATCGGTGGCGGTGGTGCCTTTCTTCTTCTTGTCGTCCTTGTTGCGCTTGAAGGTGTTGTTGTTGAAGGTGTAGGAGAAGGATGTGCCCGTGCTTGAAAGGCGCCCTATTCCCTTGCCGGCTTGGAGGCGTGTGCGGTTGACGCGCACAGGATTACCCGCAGCGTTGAGCTGATAGGTGTAGACGTCCCAGGTGGCGCTTAGGTTGAGATTAAAGTTCTTGGTGAGGCGCAGCAAGAGCGAAGTGGTGATGTTGCTCCAGCGCATGGAGTCGGCAGCGAAGTTATAGCTTTGAGATATGCGCAGGCTCTCAATAAGCGATATCTTCTTCTCGCCTATCGAGTCGTTGTCGCTCTTGACCTTCATCTCCACATTGTTGTCGAGCGACACGCTGACCGACCCCGTCTTGCCTTGGCTCGGCACACCGAAGAGGCTGTTGGGGAACATGGAGTACTTGTTGGTCACCAGTTCGCCAGCCGAGTTGGTGTATTGATACGTGCCATAATATCCAAAGAATGGCGAGCTGAAGTCGGGACTCGCCGAGAACGACACTGTAGGGGTCAGCACGTGGCGTATCATCTTCACCTTGTCGCCAAGGAAGGGGAGCGGCTGGTAGAATCCGTAGATCTTGGTGTCGAGCGAGAGCGAAGTCGTGAAGTCCCATACGTTGTAGAAGCTGTAGCTCGTGTCGCACACCTCCGCTGAGGCCGCAGGATCCCATTCGCGGCGCACCTTGGTGGTATACATACGGTCGGTCAGCGATATCGAAGGGGTGAGGTTGAAGTACTTCAACACGTTGAATGTCGCTGAGATGGGTATGCTATGACGCATACCGTTGCGCCAGTCCTTGATGAGGCTCTTCTGGAAGAATACATTTTGCTGAGCCGTCAGCGAGTTGTTAAACTGTCCGGAGTAGGAAAGCTTTATCTTCTCATACCAACGCTCGGAGCCTACGCTCACCTTGCGCTTGAAGGGAGCTGTCTGGCTCATGGTGATGGTGACGTTGGGAAACGACACTGTCAGCGTGGAGTCGGCGGTGCGCTGAGAGATGTTGGCCGTGGTGGAGAACGACCATTTGCTGCCCGGCGGACGGTAAGTCATGTTGACTGTTGAGCTCTTGGTGTTTTCAGTAAACGCGCTGCTATAGTAGCTGTTAAGGTCGTTGCGCGAATAGCCAGCAGTGGTGAAGTTGACCGAGGCCGAGAAGGTGAGGTTGGGGTTGGCCTTTGAGTCCTGGGTATGGCTCCAGAGTATCTGGAAGTTGGTCTGCTCGGAATAGTCGGGGGCTCCTTTATCGCCGAGGATGGTCTTCAGGTAGCTCATATTGAAGCTACCCGAGTATTTGTAGCGCTTGATGTAGGCCGAGCGTGCCTGCAGTCCCCAGGAGCCTTTGGTGTATATCTCGCCTGTCAGCGCCAGGTCGATATTGTCGCTGATGGCAAAGTAATAGCCGCCGTTGCTTAGGTAGAACCCTCGATTATAGTCGTCGCCAAAGGTGGGGAATATTACGCCCGAGGAGTATTTCTCCGAGAAGGGAAAATAGCCAAAGGGAACGGCCAAAGGCAAGGGGAGGCCCGCAAGCACCATATAGGCCGGCCCTGTGATGATATCTTTCTTGGGACGGAGCTTGGCCTTTGTGATTTGAAAGTAGAAGTGGGGGTTCTCATGCTGGTCGCAGGTGGAGTAGCGTCCATTCTGGAGATAAAAGGTCTCGTCGTCAATCTTCTTTGTCTGTCCGCCTGTGAGATAGCCCTCGCCTTGCTGGGTCACGACATCGGTGATGTAGCCCTCGCCGGTCTTGAAGTTGTAGCGCATGGTTTCGGCTTCGTAGTCGGTGCCCTTGTCGTTAAATACGGGCATCCCTATCACCTCCCCTGTAGAGTCTTGTGTGCCCACGGCATACACCACGTTGGTGTTGAGGTCCATCTCTATGCGGTCGGCGTTGAGCTTTATCTCGCCGTAGGTCACCTCGCTTGAGCCGTAGAGGTAGGCATTGTTGCGGCCTATGAGCACCATAGAGTCAGTGGCCGAGAGGTCGACAGGATTGTCAATGTCGGTCTTGACGCGGCGGATGCGCGATGGCCTGTCGGCGTTGGTTTCGCGAGGGTTGCCGGCTCCTATGCGCTGGCGTTGAAGCTGCTGGGCCGAAAGCTGTGGCCGCAGAGAGTCAACGGAGAGAAGAGTATCGATTTTTTCGATAGTATCGATATTCTCGATAGTATCGATATTCTCGATAGTATCGCTAATATCGAGAGAGTCTAAAGTATATTTATTGGGGATAGCATATTCCTCCTCGCCCTCGGGGATCTGCCGCGAGGCAAACGCCGAGAGAGCCAGTAGCACTGCGATGAATACTAATATATTATGATGAGTTGACCTCAAATTTTTATCGTTGGATAGGAATAAAATTCGCTACAAAGATACTACATTTCGGTGATACTCCACACATTTCCCCATATTTTAGGCGCTAAAGCGTCCTTAGATATTGAAAGATTTGCTAATTTTGCGGCCTAATCTCTTAGAATCTTTTATACACTTAGTATTTAATATAATGACATCACAACTCGACTGGAGTAACCTTGGATTTGGTTACATCCCTACCGACTACAATGTCCGCTGCTGGTATCGCAACGGACAATGGGGCGAAATCGAAGTGTCAAGCAGCGAGACTATCAATATGCACATGGCTGCCACGTCGCTCCATTACGGTCAAGAAATCTTTGAAGGCCTCAAGGCTTTCCGCGGCAAGGACGGCAAGGTGCGCATCTTCCGTCTGGATCAGAATGCAGAGCGTATACGCGAATCGGCGCGTGGCATCAAGATGGAGCCCGTCCCCGAGGAGCTTTTCAAGCAGATGGTGGTGAAGTGTGTGGAGCTTAACGCTCGCTTTATACCTCCCTATGGCAGCGGAGCTTCGCTTTATATCCGTCCGCTGGAGATTGGCATGACTGCCCAGATAGGTGTACACCCTTCTTCGGAATACCTCTTTATAGTCATGGTAATGCCTGTAGGGCCTTATTTCAAGGAGGGTTTCCGTCCCACCAATATATGCATCATGCGCGAGTTTGACCGTGTGGCTCCTAAGGGTACTGGCCGTTGGAAGGTGGGTGGCAACTATGCAGCGAGCCTTGAGGCTGGCGAGCGTGCCCATGAGCTTGGCTACTCTGCTGTGCTTTATCTTGATCCTCGCGAGAAGAAGTATCTCGACGAGTGTGGTCCGGCCAACTTCTTCGCCATCCGCGATGGCAAGTATATCACCCCGGCCTCTGAGTCGATTCTACCTTCCGTGACCAATAATAGCCTTCAGCAGCTGGCTCGCGACATGGGGATTCCCGTAGAATGTCGCCACATAGAGCTCGACGAACTGGAGCATATCGATGAGGCAGGAGCCTGCGGCACTGCTGCTGTGGCTTCCCCAGTGGCTCAGATCCACGACCTCGACACCGGCAAACACTACATCATCTCTAAGGATGGCGAGCCTGGCCCTATCACGACCAAGCTCTACAACAAGCTCCGCGCCGTGCAGCTGGGCGACGAAGAGGATGTACACGGATGGAATACTATCGTTGAGGGTATCTGATGAAAGCTGCCGATTACCAAGCGATTATTGATAAATATTATCCCGCAGGCAGCCGTTTGCGGGATATTTATATGCGCCATTGCAGCGACGTGGCAGCTTTGGCTCTGGAGATAGCGCGTCGTCAGCAGCTCCCTCTCGATGAGGAGCAAGTCAAGGCTGCTGCGATGCTCCATGATATAGGTATCTTCCTCTGCAACGCTCCAGGCATCGACTGCCATGGCGCTGAGCCTTATATCAAGCATGGGCCGTTGGGTGCCGACTTGCTGCGCAGTCTCGGCGTCGAGGAGGAGGTGGCTCGTGTGGCCGAGCGCCACACGGGCTCAGGTCTTACCGCCGAGGAGATAGAAGCGCAGGGTATCCCCCTCCCTAAAGGGCGCGAATACTGTCCTCAGACCCTTCTGGAGAAACTCGTATGCTACGCCGACAATTTCTTCTCCAAGGGAGGCGGTTTTACAAAAACTATGGATCGCAAGGATATCGCCACCGTCGAGGCGGCCATGCGGCGCTACGGCTCGGGTCCTACAGCCCGTTTCCAGCATCTCCGGGAGCTCTTCGGCGAATAAAAGCCGTACCCTATTAGCGCCTCCTTTCTGCTTCTTGTGGCTTAGGCCAAGAGCCGCTCTATCACTTGCGGATAATAGACGTATTCTAGATGGTGGACACGCTCGGCGAGACTGTCGGGCGTGTCGTCGGCCATCACCGGACACGAGGCTTGGAACAGTATCTCCCCTCCATCCACCACCTCGCTGACGCGGTGGATAGTGATGCCGCTTCGGCGGTCGCCGCAGCGCAATACGTCCTCGTGTACATGGTGGCCCCACATTCCTGGTCCTCCATGGAGCGGGAGCAGCGAGGGATGGATGTTGACCATCTTGTCTTTATACCCTTGTGTCAGGGCTTCGGGAATGTAAGCCAGGAAACCGGCCAGGACTACCAAGTCGATTTTCTCGCGACGCAACAGTTCCAGAACGTTCTTGCCGCCAAGGCCTCCCTGTGCCTCCGGGCGCCATTCCTGCGCGCCAAACCACTTGCACGGCACCCCCAACGGGGACATGCGTTGATACACTCCTGCCACGCGGCGATTACAAACCACCAGCGCCACGTGGATTGAGGGATGGTCCTTGAAGTGGCGAGCGATAGCCTCGGCGTTGGTGCCACCTCCAGATGCAAAGATTGCTATGCGCTTCATATTGAGATGAGTATTTGTTATGGGTTGGTATATGTTAATTTGGAGTAGAGGTATAATATTATGAAATATTTTTCTTAACTTTGCCCTTGGATAACCAAGATTCCTGCTAAGCTTGCCCCACAGAAGCCGGCAAGCTCTACAGTGAGCGTCGTGCTCTCCCCAAGCGCCTGACACGTGATGTTGTAAGGTGCTGAGAGTGGCGCACTTGGGTGACATTGCCGACGCCGTGCTGTCTCCCTCGGAAGTCCAGCTATCAGACCAAAATCAATTCCCCTCAGAGTGGACGATGAGCGCCTCTGGCCCGATGGAGCCAGAGGTCTCTTTTTATGCGTGGTGTCATGAAGAGGGAGCATTAGGCGATTGAGGTTGGGTGAGACGTGGCAAGAGGGCCGCAACGAGGCCCAGCAGTGGCATATAGGCACAGAAGGCATAGATGCCCTCCACGCTATAGGTGTCGGCAAAATGTCCCAGCACAGCCGAGGCAATACCTCCGATACCAAAGGCAAGCCCGAAAAACAGCCCCGACACCATCCCTAAATGGTTGGGAAGCAGTTCTTGGGCATAAAGCAGTATGGCTGGAAAGGCCGAGGAGAGCATAAAGCCGGCGCAGAAACTCAACACTATCGTGAGCCACAGGTTGACGTGGGGCAATAGGAGGCTAAACGGCGCCGTCCCCAGGATGGAGACCCAGATCACTACCTTACGTCCGTAGCGGTCGCCAAAGGGGCCTCCCACCAGCGTGCCTATAGCCGTGGCTATCACGAAGACAAAAAGACAGAGTTGAGAGGCGGAGATTGAAAGGCCAAACTTCTGGATGACGTAGAAGGTATAATAGCTCGTGATGCTGGCCATGTAGACATACTTGGAGAAGATCAATACCAGCAGGATGCTGATGGCCCACCACGTCTTGGCGCGCGACAGAGGGCGGGGGAGAAGCGGCCCACGGCTGCGGCTGCCATTGGCTCGATGCTGCGCCAGATAGCCGCGATACCAGCGGCAGATGGGTTGCATCACAGTGATGGCCCCTGCCGAGACTATCAGAAACCACAACACCGCATGGCGTGAATAAGGAGCCACGATGAGGGCCACCAAGAGAGGGCCAAGCGAGCTCCCCAGATTGCCTCCCACCTGAAATACCGATTGAGCCATACCTCTACGTCCCTCGCTGGCAAGCGATGTGATACGCGAAGCCTCGGGGTGCAAGGTGGCGGAGCCTAAACCTATGGTGGCTACGGCCACCAAGAGCAGGGGAAGGCTCTCTGCAAAGGCAAGAATGACGATGCCAAGCGTGGTGCTACACATCCCCAAGGGTAGGCTCCATACCAACGGTCGACGGTCGAAGGCATAGCCTATCACTGGCTGAAACACCGAGGAACATATCTGGTAGACGAGCGTGATGAGACCTATTTCTGCAAAGTTAAGACCCAGCTCCGCCTTCAGCATGGGGTAGACGGCTGTGATGACCGACTGCAGCATGTCGTTCATGCAGTGGGCGCCACACAGGGCCAGCAGCACGTGGAAGGTAGGGAGCTGTGATATATTGCGAGCTTTCTGAAGGATATTCATCGATACAAAAGTAAAAAGGCCGATGCGGTGAAGGGTATAGGATGCAAATCCCTTATGCAAAATTAGTCATTTTCTTGCATTTTTTAACCTATTTATCTTCCCGGCTTCAGATGCCGTTATATTCCAACAACCAATTAGTAAGATCGATAACACGTATCCCTTCATAGTCGCTTTCTTCGTGGCGTGTCCTTGCAAGAAGAATTTTTGGATAAGCATCGCGTATCTGTAATAAAGGTTCTACTTCACGATGGAAGGTCTCATCTTGGGAAATCTCGTCACTCACCTGAATATAGATTTTCTCGTTGGCTTTCATCGCAACGAAGTCTATCTCTTTCTTGTAGAGCTTACCAACATACACATCGTAGCCTCGCCGCAATAGTTCTACGAACACGATGTTCTCCAACATACGGCCCCAATCCATATTTCGCTTTCCCAATAAGGACACTCTGATGCTGGTATCAGAAAGATAAAATTTACTTAGTGATTGGAGATAAGTTTTGCCTTTGACATCGTAGCGCTTAGCCTCATAGAAAACAAATGCGTTGCACAGATAACTGATATAGGCACCCACTGTTTTATGGTTGGTTTCATTTCCATCAGCTCGTAAAGCATTGCTGATATTTCTAGAAGATGCTATATTGCTAATATTGTCCATAAGATAATTGCCGATTTTTTTCAGCATCTCAGGATTGCCCAGTCTGTATTTATCCACTAAATCTCGGGTTAATATCGTGCCATATATTTCCCGCACATACCTTTGCTTGTCTGTCTCCTCCGAATAAAGATATGAGCCCGCAAGTCCGCCAGTTTTAAGATAATCGTCCAAGGCCAATTGGATATTCTCTTTTTCTACATCAAAGTAGATACAATATTCCTTGAAGCTGAAAGGATAGACATGGATATCGATATGGCGTCCGGTAAACAAAGTTGCTAAATCGCTGCTTAGAAGAAAGGCATTTGACCCCGTAATATATATATCATATTTTTCTTCTGAATGAAGACTGTTAATTGCCAGTTCGAAACTCTTGCACAACTGCACTTCGTCAATCATCACATAGTTATTGACCCCTGTTTTGTGATTAGACTCCACATAATCATTTAGAGCATGGTATTCTTTAAGATGCTCAAACTTTATCTTAGTAAGGTCGATGCTAATGATATTAGCAGTAGGGTCAACCTCGCGTATGTGCTCTATATAGGCGCTTAATAGTTTTGACTTGCCAGAACGCCTAATCCCCGATATTATCTTTATATCAGGTGTGTGCCAAACTCTTTTTAATTGATCGAGGTAATGGGGACGGCTTATGAGTTTCATTTTCTTTGTCGTTTCCCAAACTTGAATTGTTTTTGCTTTTGGGAAACGGAGCAAAGTTAAAGATAATAATCAAAATCTCCAAATATTCTCCTTGAAAAAAAGACACTGAAAATCAGCTGATTTTCAGTGTCTTTGGCAAGATGCCTATTATTGGTGACCCCGGAGAGGCTCGAACTCTCGACCCACTGATTAAGAGTCAGTTGCTCTACCAACTGAGCTACGGAGTCAACGCTTTGTCAAGTGCAATTCTCAATTGCGATGCAAAGGTAGCCACTATTTCCGACATGGCCAAATTTTTTGCCAACATTTTTAGCAAATATTTTTTGGTGGCCAGATAATCGCAAGAAGAGTAGAAGGTTACATCTCTTAGCGAGAGGTGACGGCGATGCGCTTGGCGTCGGAACTTTGTGGGGCGCTGTCGCCTTCCTTCACGATGGCTTGGTAGAGATAGATGCCACGTGGCACTCGGCGTCCTGCCATGTCGGTGAGGTCCCAAGTGATTGGCGCTGAGGTAAACATGTCGCTCCGACCTGTGGATGTTGAGGTCCATACCATGCGGCCCAGCATATCGTGGATAGTGAGGCTCACGGTGAGCTGAGCGTCGGGGCGGTCGTGAGTGATGTAGAAGTTGGCCTCGGTAGAGGCAGGATTTACGTCGGTGTAAATGTCGTATACTTTGGGAGCGTGACCAGGCTGCACGTAGAATTCCAAGCGGTGGGTAGTAGAGTTGCCCGAGGTGTCCCACACCTTGAAGTCGAGCGTATGGTTGCCCACCGAGAGATTAGAGAGAGGATATTGGATGGTGCCCGACGCGCCTCCTGCAAGAGGAGTGTAATAGTTGGCCACGTCGGCATAGGTCGTAGTCTCGTCGAGGCGGAGGGTCATCACGTGGCCTACGCCAGCGAGGGAGAGGTTGACACCTACGTTGTCGCTCACCCCAGCCATAAACACTGGGTTGTCGCCCACCGTGCCACCCTGCACGAAGCTTTCATGGTTGAGCCAAGCATAGTCAACCGTGGGTGGCTCTGTGTCGTCCTCGGCCTCGTCATCGTAGCCATATACGTAAAGCTGACGCGAGCACCCGATAGCCTCGGCCCCATCAGCCGCCAAAGCATAGAGATGAAGCGTAGCTGGACGGAAGTTGTCGGCGATGTCGGTAGGCATCGCTATGGTGAGGGTAAACTCGCCTGCTGCTACTGTGTCGCGGCCTGTCCATAGCATGTCGCCATGCTCCTCAAAGTTGATCACCTCGCCCTCTGTGTCGTCAATGTTGCGCCCAAGGGTAGTGGTGGTCAGCTCCGCATCGTAGAGCACGGCGGTGATAGCGCCACTAAAGGCTTGGTCAGTCAGCCCGTCAGAAGTCTGGATGTAACCCTTGATTACAGCGCGTTGGCGTGCCATCAGGGTAGGAGTAGCGTCGTCGGTCACCACCTCGTCGCCCACCATGTCGATCACAGCCGAGCGCGAGGGGAGAGGAATTGGCGTGGATGGGTCGCCGAGAAGCACGTAGCGCAGCTTGTTGGAGTTGGACGAGTTGTTGAGCTCCGACAAGGTGTTTTTGGCCGAGCAGAATACGTCGCCGAGCCTCCGTGCCTCCCCGTTGCTGTCGGTAGAGGCCAAGGCCGCGCCCATGGCGTTGCTCAAGAGAGCATTCTCCGAGATGTAGGCCGAGCGAGTGGCGCTAATACCCGCAAGGATACCATCGGGATTGAAAGCCATCACCTCTACGCCCGATGGGTCGGCACCGTCCCACTGCAGGAAGTTGCACGTAGCGCCATAAAACAGAGGTGGCTGCGAGAGCGAGAGATTGTTGACGTCGTTGTAGTTCATCACGTTTTGGCCTGTGATGTAGCCCTTCGAGGCATGGCCTATGTAGTTCCACCACATCACGCCGTCGCCAAGCAGGCGATGTAGGCGTTCGCGGCCGTCGGTGCAAGTGCTGGCGTTGAGTGGGAATGCGTCAAGATATACCTTGTCCACCAAGATATTACCTCCCAGTGGCGCGCTTTGCATGGCTTCAATCTCGCTTTCGGTTTGTGTCATGTGTACTGCCTTGTCGCCGTCGTCGGCCAGCATCAACACACGGTTTTTCCAGTTGCCCGTGCGAGCATCGTAGGCTATCACCTTGTCGACATACTCTTTCATGTCGGAGAGGCTGCGCGCGGGTATGCGGCCTACGCCTATACACAGAGCGTCGGTGGCGAAGCGCTGGCCCGAGTCGTCGCGCAGGAAGGCGTAGATATCATCGGTGGTGTAGGATGAGCTCTCGCGCATCGACTCGTCGCTCTGCCAAGTTGGCAGCAGTGGGAGGTTGAGAGCCTTGATGGTGGAGGTGAGGCCGCGGTTGTCGTGGGAGGCACACCCTATAAGGAGAGCATATTTAAGAGCCGACGTATCCGTCGAGCAGTCGTAGAGCATCTTAAGGTAATGGCGTATGGCGTTGACATCGGCTACGCCCGAGCCAAACTCATTCAGCACCTCTTGCAGCTCGGCCACCGTCACCTTCAGCCCCTGCTGGCGGCGATGCTCTGCCAGCCGCTCTGCCTGTGCCAAGTATTCGCGCACACTGACAATCACCATGTCGGGCACCCCAGCCGAGCGGTCGTGGAGGTTTTGGTTGTCAACGCTCCCCACGTAGACAGGCGAGGGAAACGACCCTGCGGTCGACCACCCCACATAGTTCCTTGTCCCGGTATAGTCGTTGATCCACGAGCGAGTGTCGCCGCTCGCCAGGAGGTTCATCTCTATGATGTTGAGAGGGTCGGTGACGTCCCACACACGAGTGTTGGCGTCGGCTCCCGTGAGAGTTACGCCTGTCTGTGAGGCATCAAACGTTATCTCGCCGTTGTAAAGGGCTATTGACCGCTTGTAGTTGATGTCGATGCCTTCGAGGTTGGCTGCGCTGACAGTGCCGCTGGGCACGTATTGTAGCTGTATGCGAGTTGAGGTGGAGGAGGGGCTATACTTGCGGTCGGCTGTGGTAAGCGTACCGTAGTTCGAACTCGATGTGGCGGAGATTGACGCTGCGTTGAGAGCTTCGCCATCGGCCGTAATGTTGAGCGACGCCGATGAGGAGGATGTGGAGGCAAAGATTACTCTCACTGTGGCTTCGCTCCCGGCCACCAGCCCTGGAAGGGAGAATGTGAAGGCTCCCGACGTGGTGTAGCGAAAGTCTTCGCCGAAGAGTTTCCATCCCGATTCGCCATACGATACCAGCTCTTGCTCGTGCCACGCCAGCTCGGTGAAGGAGGTGATAGAGTTGCTGGCCGTCTCGGCGCGTCCCTCGGTGGGTATATCGCGTTGGGTAGCGTCTACATCGCTCAGGAAATAGTAGCCCACTTCGCTATAGGGGTTGAGAGTGTGGTAGAGCACCCCGTCGGTGCCCTTCGTGACGGTCACTGGCCCCGAGGCAAAGAAGTAGAGCGTCTCGCCTTGGTGGACACATTGTAGCTGAGGCAGGTCGTCGATATAGTTGGCCAGCGATAGTCGGTCGCTCATGCGTTGGCCGCCGTAGCCGTAGACGTTGACGGCTTGAGGATTGCTGAAGCCCCACTTGCGCAGGTCGCTATAGCTGATGGCATGTATCCCTGTGGCGTCCACGCTTACCCTTACCCAGGAGCCCTCGGAGAGTACCGACTGGGTGGTGTAAGTGTCGGTGGAGAAGGCATGTAGCTGAGGCGCCATGGCAAGGAAAGCCAGCAGCGAAGCCACGATGCTTATACGAGTAGTAGTATGACGGAGTAGATGTGATATCATTGGTTGTGGTATAATGTGATGACCCTCACAGGGGTCGCCTTAAAGGATATAACGCGACGCCGTGGGGTAATATTGTCTGAGCCTACTTGACGGGGTGGTCAAGACACCATTCTTCCCATTCGTCTCTCGAGCCGTTGAAGACGTTGAGGTCCACCTTCTCTTTCACCCCCGGGATGGTGCCTCGATGGGTGTATTGGCGGAAAGTCCAGTCAATCTCTTGGCTGATGGGCACAAATGAGCATAGCCATAGCGGCAGGTATTCCAGTCGTCCCTTGACAAAGCGATGATAGCCGTCCTTGTTGGTGTAGAGCATCACTCGGTAGCCGTGCTGCTCCAGGCAGTCAACCAGGGCAAAGAGCTCGGTGATGATAGCCTCGGTGGTGAGTTGCTTGGGGTTGGTCCACTCCTCGAGGTCGATAACCACCGGGAGATCGAGCTCGCGATGGCGCACGGAGTGCATCACGTTGAGAGCCTGCATATACCCCGGCGTGTCGAAGCGAAAGAAGTGGTAGGCGCCTACACGCAGTCCAGCAGCTGTGGCTGCTCGGCAGTTTTTATGAAATCGAGGATCCTTGAAGCTCCCCCCCTCGCTGGCCTTGATAAATACGAAGTCGATGCCGGCGCGGCGCATGGCCACGAAGTCAACCTCGCCGTTGTGCGACGATATATCAACCCCCTTGACGGGATAACCATCAAGGGTGACGGCCACCGGAGGAGCGCTGGAGGTGTCAACCATGCGGTAGGCCACCAATGCTCCGGCCACCACCAAGACTGATATAATCGTGAGAAGGATGCCTCGCATGTCTACAAAGGTAAGAAAAATTTCCTAACTTTGCATCCGTTTTAACTCTTTTATTACTACTACTCTTTTATTACTATGACTTGCTTCACTCATAACCATTCTTCCAGACCCTCCTCCTTGCTATCTCTTATCCTCAACCACCCACAATGGCTGTTGGCCGTGCTCCTGTGTATTGCCTTAGGCAGTTGTGGCCATAAAGCCACCCTCAGCGATTACAATGAGGCCGACTACACTCCCCGCTATGCCTCGCTCTTTGAAATAAAGAAGGCCCCTGGGTGCGAGAGCGTGCTCCTCGATGTGCGCAATCCTTGGCAGGGGGCTAATGAGGTGTCGGAGCCGTTGCTCATCTTGCGCGGCGATGAGGAGGCTCCCGATGGCTTTGAAGGGCAGGTGATTCGTGGAGAAGCAAAGAGAATAGTGTGTATGTCGTCGAGCCACGTGGCCATGCTCGACGCTCTGGGCGAGACCGACCGAGTGGTGGGTGTGTCGGGCCTGCGATTTATCACCAATCCCCAAATCCTTGAGCGTGGCGACGGCGTGGTGGATGTGGGCTACGAGGGCAATATCGACTACGAGGCTCTCGTGGGGCTTGAGCCCGACCTTGTGCTGCTCTACGGTGTGAACGGCGCCAGCACTATGGAGACCAAGCTGCATCAACTCGGCATTCCCTACGCTTACGTCTGCGATTATCTGGAGGAGAATCCTCTGGGCAAGGCCGAGTGGATGGTAGCCATCGCTGAGATTGTAGGCAAGCGCCCATTGGGTGAAAGGATATATGCGGAGATCCCTCAGGCTTATGATGCTCTCTGCCAAGTGGCTGAGGAGGCGGCCGAGGCTGAAGGCCGACCGTCGGTGATGCTCAACACTCCCTATGGCGACATGTGGTATATGCCCTCTCAAGGGAGCTACATAGTAAAACTCCTTCAGGACGCTGGCGCTCAATACATATATAATCAGCACCTCGGCAATCAGTCACAGACCATCGACATGGAGACTGCCTATCTCTTGGCCTCTCAATCAGATTATTGGCTCAACGTAAGTGCCATAACAAGCCTCGCCGACCTGCGGCGACAGTATCCCAAGTTTGCCGACACGCCTCCAGTGGTCAACGGCCACGTCTACAACACCACCCTTCGCTCCACTCCCGGCGGCGGCAACGACTACTGGGAGAGCGGCGTGGTCAATCCCCAACTCGTGCTACAAGACCTCATCAAAATTTTCCATCCCTCCCAGCTCCAAGATCGTCCTTTCACCTACTATAAGCCCTTGGAGTAAGATAATGCGGTGGTCCAGTTTAAGGCGCAGGATGCATTTAGTAAGGGAAAATCTTTGTGGGTGTGGGGAATATTTATTACCTTTGCGGCAAATTTTGCGAAATAAGTAACATTAAATATGGCAAACACCAATCAACAGGAGACCCGTACATCAGTTGACGAGCTCAACGACACCCTGACGGGCATTGAACAGAAGGTTCAAAACAATCAGAAAATCATTATGTGGGCATGCGTTGCAGTGGCTGCAGTGATATGCTTAGTGCTTCTTTATGTCTATGCTATTCGCCGTCCGGGCATCCAGGCTGCCAACGATGCTGTGGGTCAAGCTGATATGACCCTCACTATGGGCAACGACTCGCTCGCCTTGGCTCAGTATAAGCAAGTGGCCGACAACTATGGCTACGAGGGTGGCAACCGCGCCGCGCTCAACGCTGCTATCCTTCTCTATCAGAAGGGCGACTATCAGGAGGCCATCAACTACCTGCAGAAGTACAGCACTCGCGAATCGCTCATCGGCGCTTCAAGCCAGTCGCTCGAAGGCGATTGCTACGTCAACCTCGAGCAGTATGACAAGGCTCTCGATTGCTTCCGCAAGGCCGTGAAGCTAAGCGACAACAACCCCTACTACACCCCCGTGTTCCTGATGAAGGAAGCCACAGTGGAGCGTCATCTAGGCAACCACAAGGCCGAGGCCGCTCTCTATCAAGAGATAGCCGACAAGTATCCCAACTACGGAGCGCAGTCCAACATTGATATCCAGAAGTATATCATCCGCGCCCAAGCTGAAGCCGAAAACTAAACACATCGTCTACTCGTTTACATATTACAAATCTAATAATTCTCTCTCACTCGAATACCCAAAGAGTAGGTCGAATAAACTCCAACACACGGTGCTTATTCGACCTATCTATTTTTAAACGACATCGACACCTAAATTAACGCTACACGATTACTATGCTGGGATTAGGCACCCGACATCCGTATAAGATTGGCCTCGCCCTGAGCGGCGGGGGCGCCCGCGGTTTTGCCCATGCCGGAGCCATCAAGGCTCTCAACGAGATGGGTATCCGCCCAGGCATCATAGCGGGTGTGAGCGCCGGGTCGATAGCGGCCGTTATGGCTGCTGCAGGCCTCTCCCCCGAGCAGATGCTCGCCCTCTTTCAAGAGGCCAAGCTCACCGACTTCTGCGAGCTAAGCGTGCCCAAGAATGGCTTCTTCAAGATGGACCGATTCCGCAAATTCCTGCGCAAAGTGATTCCCTACGAAAATCTTGAGGAGCTACCCATTCCCGTGGTGATAGGCGCCACCAATCTCGACGACGGCACGATGACAGCCTTCGAGGAAGGCCCCATCGCCGAGCGCGTCATGGCCTCATGCAGCATCCCCATCGTGTTTCAGCCCGTCAAAATCGATGGCGTGAGATACGTCGACGGAGGTGTGCTCCACAACCTCCCCGCGGGTCTCATCCGCGAGCGCTGCAAGTATCTTATAGGTGTCAATTGTTCTCCCCTTGCTAATGCCACAGTCAAGGACACTCTGGTCGACATAGCTCTCCGCAGCTATGAGCTGATGGCCAAAAACAATGCCATCCCCGACATGAACCTCTGCGACATCGTCATCAAGACCGACGAGATAGCGCGCTATCGCGTGTTCAACCTCAAGCAGATTAAGCGTGTCTACGACAGCGGTTATTCCCTAACGCGTAATTATCTTTTGGCCAACGGCTTCAAGCCTGCGCCCCTACCACCAACATCAACCCCATGAACACAAAACCCATTATTTACCAATTGCTGCCCCGGCTCTACACCAATTATAATGAGAAATGCGTTCCCGGTGGCACTTATGCCCAGAATGGCTCGGGCAAGCTCAACTCTATCACCAACGAGGTGCTCGGCTCCATCAAAGACCTTGGAGCCACCCACATATGGTATACAGGAGTGATCGAACATGCTCATAAGACCGACTACTCGCAGTATGGAATCCGCCCCGACAACCCCCATGTGGTGAAGGGCGAGGCTGGCTCTCCCTACGCCATCAAGGACTATTACGACATCGACCCCGACCTGGCCGAGGATGTCCCCAACCGCATGGAGGAGTTTGTACGCCTCGTGGAGCGTACCCACGACAATGGTATGAACGTCATCATCGACTTCGTCCCCAACCACACCGCACGCCAGTATCATAGCGATGCTGCTCCCACCGGAATCCAAGACTTTGGGTCCTACGACGACGACTCCAAGTTTTTCTCCCCGCGCAATAATTACTACTACATTCCGCGCCAGCTATTTGCCCCGTCGGTCGACATGGGCAGTGGCCGACAGGCCTATGTGGAGTTTCCCGCAAAAGCCTCGGGCAACAACTGCTTCAACGCCTTTGCTTGCCCCAACGATTGGTATGACACTGTGAAACTCAACTACGGTTGGGACCCCGGCGACAACAGCCAGCACTTCTCCCCAATCCCCGACACGTGGTATAAGATGCTCCACATCCTTCGCTTCTGGGCCTCGAAGGGGGTGGATGGTTTTCGCTGCGACATGGTCCACATGGTGCCTCTCGAATTTTGGCGGTGGGCCATCCCGGTGGTGAAGGAGCATTTTCCCAACATTATCTTCATAGCTGAGATCTACGACGTAAACCTCTACAACGATTTCATAAAGGTTGGAGGCTTTGACTACCTCTACGACAAGGTGAACCTCTACGACACCCTGCGAGGCATCCAGACCGCCAACTACTCCACAGCCCAAATCACCAGCTGCTGGCAGCGTGTGGAAGGCATCAACGACCGTATGCTCAACTTCCTGGAGAATCACGATGAGCAACGCTTTGGTTCGAAGTTCTACGCTGGCGACCCCGCCAAGGTGATACCCTCGCTGGTGGTGAGCTCAATGATCAACACCGGCCCTATGATGATCTACGCCGGACAAGAGCTTGGCGAACAGGGCATGGACGCCGAGGGATTCAGCGGACGCGACGGTCGCACCACCATCTTCGACTATTGGAGCCTTGGCACCCTGCGTCGCCGTCTCAACAATGGCCACCCCACGGAGGCTCTCCTCTCAGGGCGCGAGAAGTGGCTCCTCCAGAAGTATCGCACCATCCTACGCCTCTGCAACAGCGAGAAGGCCATCGCCAAGGGGCGCTTCTTCGACCTGATGTATGTCAACTATCAGAATCCCACGCTCAACCCCCATCGCCACTACGTATTTCTCCGCAGCTTTGCCAACGAGACTCTCGTCATAGCCGTCAATTTCTCGCCCGACAGCGCCGACCTGCGTATCAACATCCCGCGCCACGCCTTTGAGATGCTCCAGCTACCCGAAGGCAACGCCATGATGACCGAGCTGCTGACGCGCCAGACGATGGAGAAGAGCTTCTCTTCCACCGAGCCATTTGAGACCTATGTAGGCCCCTACGATGCTGCCATTTGGAAGGTAAAGTATAAAAATTCTGCTACATCCGCGAAAAAATAGTATTTTTGCAGTCTCAATCTATCATATCCCCTTTCTCACGATGAACAACGTGGTACACCCCATCAAAATCTTCGCCGGCACGAAGTCGCGCTACATGGCCGAAGAGATTTGCAAATACCTTGGTATCGAGCTGGGCAAGATGAATATCCAGCACTTTGCCGATGGCGAGTTTGAAGTTTCGTTTGAGGAGCCCGTGCGCGGCTGCGATGTCTACCTCGTACAGTCAACCTTCCCCAACTGCGACAACCTCATGGAACTCCTGCTGATGATCGACGCCGCCAAGCGCGCCTCAGCCCACTCCGTGATTGCCGTCATCCCTTACTTTGGCTGGGCACGCCAAGACCGCAAGGACAAGCCTCGCGTGTCGATTGCCGCAAAGCTCGTTGCCGACCTGCTGATGGCTGCCGGAGTAAATCGCGTCATCACGATGGATCTCCATGCCGACCAGATACAGGGCTTCTTCAACGTCCCCGTCGACCACCTCTATGCCTCCTCGGTATTCATCCCTTATATCAAGAGCCTCAATCTGGAGGATGTAGTGGTGGCCACGCCCGACGTAGGCGGCGCCAAGCGTGCCAACAGCTACGCCAAGTATCTCGACGTGCCTTTGGTGCTCTGCCACAAGCAGCGTGCTAAAGCCAACGTAGTGGAGTCGATGACTGTCATCGGCGATGTGGAGGGTAAGAACGTGCTTCTCATCGACGACATGGTCGACACCGCAGGCACTATCACCAAGGCTGCCGACCTGATGATGTCCAAGGGCGCCAAGTCGGTGCGTGCTTTCGCTTCCCACGCCATCATGAGCGACCCCGCCTCGGAGCGCGTTGACAATAGCGCCATGACCGAGATGGTGTTTACCAACAGTATACCCTTCACCAAGGATTGTAAGAAGGCCCACGTGCTCAGCGTTGCCGAGCTGCTGGCCGACACCATCCGCCGTGTACACAACAACGAATCAATCTCTACCAACTACGTCTTCAAGTGAAACCACTCATAGGGCTCACCCTTGAGCAGCTGCGCCAAGTGGCTGCCGAAGCCGGATTGCGGCCATTTGCTGCCAAGCAGATGGCCGCTTGGCTTTACCACCGTCGAGTGACCACCATCGACGAGATGACCGACCTGCCTAAGGCTGGGCGTCAACGCCTGGCTGAGCTGGGCTACGACGTGGGGCGAACGGCCCCACTGGCAACTGCCGTGTCGAAGGATGGCACAGTGAAATACCTCTTCGAGGGCGCACCGCGCCGCCGCGTGGAGGCTGTGATGATTCCCGACAAGGAGCGTCGCACGCTTTGCGTCAGTTCGCAGGCAGGATGCCGCATGGGCTGCGCTTTCTGTATGACGGGCCAGCAAGGTTTTCATGGCCATCTCTCTCCGGCTCAGATTATGAATCAGATCCTCAGCGTGGAGGAGAGCGCCGACCTCACCAACCTCGTCTTTATGGGGATGGGCGAGCCGCTTGACAATCTCGACGCCGTGATGACTGTCATCGAGATTCTTACAGCGCCTTGGGGGCTGGCATGGAGCCCAAAGCGCATCACGGTCAGCACCATCGGACGCCTCGATATGCTGCGTCGGCTCTTGGATCAGACCAAGGTGCATGTGGCCATCAGCGTCCATTCCCCTTATAGCGAACAGCGCGGAGCGCTGATGCCGGTGGAGCGTGCTTGGCCTATAGCCGAGGTGGTGAAGGTGCTCAATCGCTACGACTTCAGCCATCAGCGTCGCCTGTCGATAGAGTATATCATGTGGCGCGGGGTCAACGACGACCTCCGCCATGCCGATGCCTTGGCGCGTATGCTCCACGGGCTCGACTGTCGCGTCAATCTCATCCGTTTCCATGCCATCCCAGGATTTAAAGGGCAGCCCTCGCGCGAAGCCGATATGGAGGCCTTCCGCGACCGTCTCAACGACAAGGGTATCACGGCCACCATCCGTGCCTCTCGCGGCGAGGATATCATGGCAGCCTGTGGTATGCTGGCTGGAGCAGAAGAGCGGAGGGAGAGAGAGGATAGAGGGACAGAGGATAGAGGGACAGAGGGATAGAGGATGAAGGTGACGTGGCCTTTTTGGGTGGCTGTATTGCTGACGTTGGGCTGTGGCGCCGTGGTGGCGCTCCATCTCTCGATGTGGTATGCATTGGGAGGATTGGCCCTGCTTCTGGTCATGCTCTATTTTCTCTATCGCAAGATGGTAAAGCCTGTCAGCTCAATGGTGAAAGGTATGGACCTGGTGAAGGCGCAAGACTTTGCCAGCCGCCTATCCACTGTAGGTCAGGCCGATGCCGACACTCTGGTTCATCTCTTCAACGACATGATGGACCGCCTGAAGCGTGAACGCCTGCGTGTGCAGGAACAGAACTCTTTTCTCCACCTTCTCATCGAGGCCTCCCCGCTGGCCATCGCTATCTGCGACTATGATGGTCGCTTGGTGGAGCTTAACCAAGTGATGGCCTCTCTGCTCGGGGTCAAAAGGGATGTGGATTGGCGTGGCCGGCAGATTGGCGATGTTGACAGCTCTGTGGCGAGGGCCATTGCGCGAATAGCCCCTGGCTCTGCAGAGGTGGTGAAGATGGAGGATGCCCAAAGCTACCGATGCTCGCGGCTTTGGTTTGTTGAAAGTGGTTTTCGCCGGCCCTTTATCATGATGGAACCTATGACCGAAGAACTGCGTCGCGCCGAACGCAAAGGCTACGAAAAGGTGATTCGTACCATGGCCCACGAGGTAAACAATTCTATGGGGGGAGTGATTACCCTTCTGGATGCGCTCGTGGCTGTCAGTGGCGCCGACGCCGAGGTAGTAGAGGCTCTTACGGGGTGTCGCGATCGATGCTCGTCGATGAGTGGTTTTATCAGTCGCTATGCCGAGGTGGTAAAGCTCCCTGAGCCTACCTTGGCACCTATGAATATCGACGATTTGGTAATAGGGTGTCAAGCCTTTCTTGAAAGTCTTCTTCCTCAGGGGGTGAGGCTGGAGATCCATCATGCCGACCATCCCTTGAGGATAAGAGGTGACAAGGTGTTGCTGGAGCAGGTATTGGTCAATATGGTAAAAAACAGTGCGGAGAGTCTGGCATCTAAGGGTGAAGGGCTTATCTCCATAACCATACATCCACGCGAGCGCCAGCTCATTGTGGCCGATAATGGCGCTGGTATAGATGAGGCCACGGCCCAGCAGCTATTTAGCCCTTTCTTCTCCACCAAGCAAGGTGGGCAAGGCATAGGCCTTATGATGATAAGCGAGACGCTCCGCCGACATGGGTGTCGGTTCTCGCTGGCTACGTCGGCCACAGATCATCTCACTCGGTTTACCATCCTATTCCCCAATTAAAACAACCCCTACGGGGTTGTAAATGAGTGGATTTCCTGAAATGCTAGTTGGAAGAATCCCTACGGGATTCCACCTCGTCAGCCCGTTCCGTCGTGCCAACCAACCCCGTAGGGGTTGTTTCAATTAGCCGATCCCGTTCCGGCCTAGCAACCAACCCCGTAGGGGTTGTTTCAATTAGCCTATTGGTTTTTGAGCTTCTCGAGGCGACGGTAGAGGCTTTGGCGTGTGATGCCGAGCGCGGCGGCCACTTGCGTCAGGTTACCCTTATACTTTTCCATGGCGGCTTCTATCGCTCGGCGTTCTACGTCGGCCAGCGTCTGGCTGCCTTGAGATGTGGCCTTGGCCTCAGGTGCTTCTGCTTCTTCGGGGAAATCTTCTTTCTCAAGCCGGCGTTTACCGTGGTTGACGAGCAGTGTGCGTTCCACTACGTTGCGTAGCTGGCGTATATTCCCTGGGAAAGGCAATCCAGCCAGATATCTCATGGCCTCAGCGCTCACTTCTGGACGCTCCACGTGATGGCGTCGGGCAATGTCGCGCATAAAGTAGTCGACCAGCAAGGGGATATCCTCGCGGCGCTCGCGTAGCGGAGGCAGGCGCAAGGTGATGAGATTGATGCGATAGAAGAGGTCTTCGCGAAAGGTGCCAGCGGCTACCATCTCCTCTAGCGGGGCATTTGTGGCCGACACTACACGCACGTCTACTCGATGGGGCGTACTGTCGCCAAGAGGCTCAAAGGTCTGGCTCTGAAGCACACGCAGCAGTTTCACTTGGCAACTAAGGTCCAAGTCGCCTATCTCGTCGAGGAAGATAGTGCCATGATTGGCCACGTCGAAACGTCCCTGCCTATCGGCAATAGCCCCAGTGAAAGCTCCCTTCTTGTGGCCAAACATCTCGCTCTCGAAGAGCGACTGGGAGATGCCTCCAAGATTCACCATCACCATCGGGCCCGAGGAGCGCTGACTGTTGCGGTGGATAGCCTGGGCTATCAGCTCTTTGCCTGTCCCGTTCTCGCCAAGTATCAATACTGAGGCATTCGTAGGAGCTATCCTTTCTACGGTGGAGAGCACCTCCTCTAAGGCCTGGCTCTTCCCTATAATCCCTTTGCGGTCCAGCGTCTTATCCCCATGAGTCTCTTCGCCTTTATGGGCCGACAGCTCTAAGGCAGTGGCTATGCGTTGGAGCAGCAAGCCAGTGTCCATAGGCTTGGTGATGAAGTCAAAAGCTCCAAGCCGCATCCCCTTGACGGCCAAGGGTATACTGCCCCAAGCGCTCATCAAGATGATGGGCGTAGAGGGCACAAAGAGTTTGAGCTGGCGCAGCAGCGTCAGCCCTTCCTCGCCTGAGGTGGCATACTGAGTGAAATTCATGTCCATCAGGATGAGCTGCGGCGCCTGCTCGCGCACGATGTCGGCAGCTTGGCTTGGCGAAGCCGCTGTCTTCACCTTGTAACCCACGCGCTTGAGCAGCAGCGACAGCGAGAGTGTGATGGACGCATCATCGTCGACAATCAATATCATATTGCAAAATTAGGAAAACTTTCCTAAATTTGCAGCTTAAAATATTATAACCATACGTATATGTTAGAACAGCGTTCTGAGCAAGAAATTATCCGCCGCGAGAGCCTCGAGAAGTTGCGCCAGATGGGCATCGAGCCTTTCCCCGCTGCCGAGTTTCCCGTGACAGGCTATGCCACCGAAATCAAAGAGACCTTTGTAGACCCTGCCCCCGAAGATACCACCTACGAGCCGCGTCAAGTGGCCGTAGCTGGCCGCTTGATGAGCCGCCGCGTGATGGGCAAAGCTTCCTTTATGGAGCTGCAGGATTCCACGGGCCGCATACAGATATATGTCAACCGCGACGAAGTGTGTCCCGGCGAAAACAAAGACCTTTATAACGTAGTGTTCAAGAAGTTGCTCGATATTGGCGACTTTGTGGGTATCCGTGGCTTTGTGTTTCGCACTCAGACGGGCGAAATCTCCATCCATGCCAAAGAGCTCGTGGTGCTGGGCAAGTCGCTCCGCCCCCTGCCTATCGTCAAGATGAAGGACGGTGTGAAGTATGATGCATTTGAGGACCCTGAGATGCGCTATCGCCGCCGCTACGTCGACCTCGTGGTCAACGAGGGGGTGAAGGATATCTTCATCAAGCGCACCAAGGTCTACAACTCCATGCGCCAATTCTTCAACGACCACGGATATATGGAGGTGGAGACCCCCATCCTGCAGTCAATCCCCGGAGGAGCGGCTGCTCGACCATTCATCACCCACCACAACGCTCTCGACATACCCCTCTACCTGCGTATAGCCGACGAGCTATATCTTAAGCGCTTGATAGTGGGTGGTTTTGAAGGCGTGTATGAGTTCTCCAAGAATTTCCGCAACGAGGGTATGGACCGCACCCACAATCCCGAGTTTACCTGCATGGAAATCTACGTGGCCTACAAGGACTACAACTGGATGATGCGCTTCACCGAGCAGATGCTCGAAAAGATATGCCTCGACGTCAACGGCACCACCGAAGTGCGCGTGGGCGACAATGTCATCAATTTCAAGGCGCCCTATCGTCGCGTCACGATGATTGATGCCATCAAGGAGCATACGGGCATCGACATCACTGGCATGAATGAAGACCAGCTGCGCGACGTATGCCGTCAGCTCCACATCGAGGTGGAGCCATCGATGGGCAAGGGCAAGCTGATCGACGAGATTTTTGGCGAGAAGTGTGAGGGCAACTATATCCAGCCCACCTTCATCATCGACTATCCCATCGAGATGTCGCCACTCACCAAGCGCCACCGCTCCAATCCCGAGCTGACAGAGCGCTTCGAGCTGATGGTCAACGGCAAGGAGCTGGCCAACGCCTACTCAGAGCTCAACGATCCTATCGATCAGTATGAACGATTTGTGGAGCAAATGCGTTTAAGCGAGAAGGGCGACGACGAGGCGATGATTATCGACCACGACTTCATCCGCGCGCTCGAGTATGGCATGCCGCCTACCTCGGGCATGGGTATAGGCATGGACCGTCTGGTGATGCTCATGACTGGCCAGACCACCATCCAAGAGGTGTTATTCTTCCCTCAGATGCGCCCCGAAAAGTAATATCAACACCTAAGTCTATGGATTTCCCTGGCAAAATAGCTGTGATGGGTGGCGGCAGCTGGGCTACGGCCCTTGCCAAGCTGCTTCTCCAGAATTGCGACAAGATTATGTGGTATATGCGGCGCGACGACCGCATCGACGACTTCAAGCGCCTGCATCGCAACCCCGCCTACTTGACCGATGTAGTGTTTGACATCGACCGCATCGACTTCAGTTCTGATATCAACGAAGTGTGTGAGAAGGCCGACACTCTCCTCTTGGTGATGCCCTCCCCCTACTTCAAGAGCCATATCGACAAGATTAAAGTAGATATCTCGCAGAAAAACGTCGTGTCGGCTGTGAAAGGTATCGTCCCCGACGACAATGAGATAATCTCCACCTACATGGAGCGCCGCTTTGGTGTCAACCCCGAGCGCACCCTTGTGGTGTCGGGTCCGTGTCATGCCGAGGAGGTGGCGCTCGATCGCCAAAGCTACTTGACCGTAGGGTGCCATGACATCTTTTTGGCTGAGAAGTTTGCCACTTGTCTGGCTGGGAAGGCCATGAAGACTATCACATCCAGCGATGTTGACGGCATAGAGTATGCTGCCGTGCTGAAGAATGTCTATTCTATAGCCTCCGGTATTGTCCACGGGCTGAAGAATGGCGACAACTTCTTGGCAATGCTCGTCTCCAACGCCATACGCGAGATGGAGCGCTTTGTCGATACTGTGTGCCCTCGTCCTCGCCAGATATGCGACTCGGTGTATCTCGGCGACCTCCTTGTCACCAGTTACTCTCGATTTAGCCGCAACCACAACTTCGGCTCCATGATTGGCAAGGGCTACTCCGTCAAGGCCGCTCGCATGGAGATGGAGCAGACAGCAGAGGGTTATTATGGCACGAAGTGTATCCACGAGATCAACGCTCGCTACGATGTGGCAATGCCTATCCTTGAGGGAGTCTACGATATCCTCTACGCCGGTAAGCGTCCCTCAAAGGCCATAGCCGAGATGGCGGATACTTTTATTTAAGGCAAGAGTCAAAAGGCAAGAGTCAAAAGTAATCATCTTTAATCCCTATAAATAATGAATCAAATTCAAGTAAACATTTCACAGGCTGCCTCTCAAGAGGCTATACAGGCACAGGCTGAGGCTGCTCGCAAGGCCCTCGCCACCGTTGATCAAGCCACAGGTGCTGGCAACGACTTCCTTGGCTGGGTCAACCTCCCATCCACGATTGCTCCTGAGCTTGTAGAAGACATCTGCAAGACGGCTGCCGACCTGCGCGACAAGTGCGACTACGTGGTGGCCATCGGTATCGGAGGTTCATATCTCGGCGCCAAGGCTGTCATTGAGGCTTTGAGCGACTCCTTTGCTGCCTATCGCAACGAGCACACCAAGACCAAGGTGGTGTTTGCAGGCCAAAACATCGGTGAGGACTATCTCTTTGAGCTGATGCGTCTGCTCGACGACAAGAAGTTTGGCATCATCGTCATCTCCAAGAGCGGCACCACCACCGAGCCAGCCATCGCTTTCCGTCTGCTCAAGGACATGCTTGAGAAGAAGCTGGGCAAGGCCAAGGCGGCTGAGCGTATCGTGGCTATCACCGACGCCAAGAAGGGCGCTCTGCGTCAGCTCGCCACCGAGGAAGGCTACAAGACATTCGTCATCGACGACAATGTGGGTGGTCGTTTCTCAGTGCTGACCCCCGTAGGGTTGCTGCCTATCGCCGTGGCTGGCTACGACATCAAGGCCCTGCTGCAAGGCGCTCAAGAGATGGAAGCTGTCACACGCGACGACTCCCAGGCTAATCCTTCGCTGGTGTATGCCGAGGCCCGCAACGCTCTCTATCAGGCTGGCAAGAAGATAGAGATTCTCGTCAACTATTGCCCCAAGCTCCACTACTTCGGCGAATGGTGGAAGCAGCTCTATGGCGAGAGCGAAGGCAAGGATGGCAAGGGTATCTTCCCTGCAGCTGTCGACTTCTCTACCGACCTTCACTCCATGGGACAGTGGATACAGGAAGGCGAGCGCACCATTTTCGAGACCGTAATCTCGCTCGAGAAGCAGGAACATGAGGTGCTTATCCCTCTCGACAATGCCAACCTCGACGGCCTCAACTACATTGCAGGCAAGCGCATTGACCAAGTCAACAAGATGGCCGAGCTTGGCACTCGCATTGCCCACGTCGACGGTGGTGTGCCTAATATCCAGATCACCCTTCCCGCCCTGCGCGAAGAGTATCTCGGTCAACTTATCTACTTCTTTGAGAAGGCTTGCGGCATCAGCGGCTACATGCTCGGTGTCAACCCCTTCAATCAGCCAGGCGTGGAGGCCTACAAGCGCAATATGTTTGCCCTCCTCGAAAAGCCCGGCTACGAGAAGGAGACAGCAGCCATCAAGGCTCGCCTCTAATGGTATAGCTCACGCCAAGCCAGCAATTGGCCATGCGATGTCTGGAGCGATTGCTCTCCTGTATATACCACAGTGCGCTCACTGGTGTCTACTGATGCCATTTCTCCCCACTTAGTGAGATTCTTGAAAAAACTGGGATTAAACGTAGCTCCCGATTTTATCTCATAAGGACGAAGGGTGCCCCCGGTATAATCTACGAGATCCACTTCTTGGCCAGCGCTGTCCCTCCAGAAGGCCAGCGAGGGTTTTATCCCTTTGTTGAAATATCCTTTATAGATCTCGTTTATGACGAGATTCTCAAATAGATGTCCTCTCAAGTAATGATTCTCCACTTGTTGCGACGAGAGGATGTCGAGAAGAGAGCAAGCAAGCCCTGTGTCATAGAAATATAGCACAGGGCTTTTTATGAGGCGCTTGTTGAAACTGTTATGGTAAGGTGGCAGCAGATAGATGATATAGCTTGATTGCAACACCGAGAGCCAACGATCGGCCGTGGGTACCGAAACTCCCGCCTCTATGGCCAAAGAGCTTTTGTTGAGCACACACCCTAATCTGCCTGCACAGAGCTTGACGAAGCGAGAAAATTTGTCTAAGTCGCCTACTCCTGACATTTGTCTTACGTCTCGCTCCAGATACGTGGAGATATAGCTTGGATAGAAATCCCCGGGCGATATCCCTTTAGCAAAGAGCCGTGGATAGCCTCCTTCGAAGATCTGTTGGTCCACAGTTTGTGAATTTAGATGGGCGCTGAAGAGTTCTTTCTCTGAAAAGGGAAGGAGGTAAAGTAGAGCGGTGCGGCCAGCCAGCGACTGATCCACGGCCTTAATCAAAGATTCATTCTGAGAGCCAGTCAGTATGTAACGCCCATCCAAAGGATGCTGATCAGTAAACGTCTGTAGATAGGAAAGCAGGGTAGGTACTCGTTGCACTTCATCGATTATCACTCTTTCGCTATAGGTGGAGATAAAACCTCTCGGATCTGACTCGGCAAATATACGCATGTCCAGATCTTCGAGCGACACCACCCGGTAATCCGGGAAAGCCATGCGTGCCAATGTCGACTTCCCCGACTGGCGAGGCCCTGTCAGGGTTACAAATGGATATTTAGTAGAAAGTTCGCGCAGCTTGCTTTCTAATTGGCGAGGTATGAGGTCCATATAGAAGGCCGATATTAAAATTACAGAAATTCTTTGCAAATTTAATATCCGATATTAAATTTGCAAAGAATTTCTGCGGATTTAACCTTCTATCTCTCTGTGCTTCGCTCTATCTAGCTTCCACCTTGAGATTCTTGATCTTGGAGTTGAACTGTCCAGCCTGCTTCAGAGGGAAGACGAGCGTGGAGAGGTAGTACATCTTGCGATTCTCCAGGCCGTTGATAGTCACTGGCTCGAGCGACTCATACTTCTTGCCGTTGACGTAGAGCGTCGTGGCGCGGTTGTCGCCCTCAATGGCGATATGCACCTTCTCGCCAGGGTAGGGCGCGAAGTTGAACGTATGGAGATATCCATCGCCAGCAAAGCCCAGCAGTCCCTTCACGGGGTCGGCGAGATACACCACGGCGTTGTCAGAGCGGAAGAGCTCAGTGCCGGGCGCTTCCTCTGCGGCCTCCCAGTCAAATTCTACAGTGTAGCCATAGCCCACTTCGTCGATAGGCAACTCTTCTCCAGAGGCTATCGAGGCTTTTTGGAGCACTACGCCACTGCCCACGCGAGCCAGCTCATTGATGCCGGGAGCCTCCGAGAGGGCCAGACGCAGAGTGTCAAACTCCTCGTAAGGCACCGTCACGTTAGGTCCAGCCCACATTTTGCCTGAGAGAGTCTGAAGCGCTGGCATCACGCGATGGTGCACGTCTTTCACGGTCACACCGTTGCCCACATGGTCGTTCCACACTGCGAAGTATCCACCAAGCAGCGCTGGGTCTTGCTCCTCAAACTGCACCTCGCCTACGCGAGCCGGAGTCCAGTTGTTGTAGAGCCACTCCGTGTTGAGGTAATCATGATAGTAGCCAGCCATAGGCACGATGTAGACCATACCGTCGGGGATGCTGTTGAGTTTGCAACCCAGTTCCACCATCTCCAGGGGATCTGCATAGCCGTTATACCAAGCGTCGAGATGCAAGCCCTCGGTCTTTACTGGCGTCTCGCCACGGGCGTTGGAGAGGCTTCCCCATACCCAAGGGGTCTTGCCGTAGCTTTCTACCAGGCGGATATAGTGGTCGGCAAAGGCGCGAAACTTCTCAATGGTCTCTTGACGCTTGTCAAAACCCTCATAGTCCTTGCCAAACTCGTCGGTGCCGATATGCATGTTGGGGCCAGAGAACACGGGGTCGTCGCCTCCAAGATATTCAGCGAAGAGAGCGTCAAGGAAGGGCATCGTCTCAGGGTTGAAGAGGTCAAGATGGTCCATGCCAAACTCCTTGCTGCCAATCTCAGGCTTATAGTGGGCGAAGGCCAGGGCATGAGCTGGGATATCAATCTCTGGCATGATGTCTACGCAGAGACTGTCGGCGAGGCTTACCAAGTCGCGATATTCCTGTTTGGTATAGTAGCCGTCGCGAGCCGTGAGGCCTGGATAGGTGTCACACTCCATGCGGAATGCGGCGTAGGTCTTGTCCCAGTCGTTGCCGAAATAGTAGGGGAAGCCGTTGTCGTTGAGGTGGAGACGCAGCGAGTTGAGCTTATAGTAGCTGAGCACTTGGGCCAACTTCTCCACATAGTCCATGGGGAAAAACTTGCGGCCTACGTCGAGCGACAGTCCTCGCAGACCATAGTCGGGCCAGTCGGTGATAGTGCCAGCCACGAGGGTGTTGTCGGGGGCTTGCTCGGCCATCTGGAGCAAGGTGCGGGTAGCCCAGTAGGCTGCTGTGGCTGTGGGTGCCGTGATGATGGCGCGTTCGGGGGTAATCTCAATGATATATCCTTCGGTGCCAAGCTGTGACTCGTTTTTCTTTAGGGGGCGGCACGCGATGTGGATGTCGCCCTTCTGGGGCTTTGCCACAGGGGCTGTGGCCAGATGGCCACCGATGAGCGTGGTCCAGTCGGCCGCCAGACGGTCGGCTACGCGCTGCAGCGAGTCGTTGGCATACGTGATGCGTTGAGGGGTGAATGAGCCAGTAGCGCCTTTCCATTGGCGCAGCTCAGGGATTACGAAAGGCTTGGGGTTGGTCTCCTTAGGAGCTCCCATGGCCACGGCAAGGGGCGCTATCAGCGCCAGCCCTACCAACAGTTGTTTTAGCTTCATAGGATGAATTATTTTGGTTGGTCAATCTGTGAGCGTTAGTGGTAAGACCACAAAGTTACTCATTCCTCTCCAAATATCAAAGGAATCACACTAACCTTCCCCCCTCTTGCCCCTCTGCGCCAGCTTTCGCAGTGCAGCGGCCCTCCGCTGCTCTTTAAGCGTCGGCCCTCCGACGCGACTTACTTTATCAGCCAGCCGGTGATGCCGCGCTGGGTGGTGGAGAAGTTGATGCCCACCTTGACCAGCGGGAGCTTGCTGAGCTGGAAGCGGGCGGCGTACTGCTTGCGCTCTATCTGCGCCAGCGCCTCCTCGGGCGAGCCGTCGAGCTTCACCTCTATCAGGTAGAGCTTTCCAGCGCACGTCATGGCGATGTCCACGCGGCCTTCTCGCGTGCGCACCTCCACGTCGGCGTAGGCCCCCAGCAGCGAGAACACCACATAGAGCATCTGCTGCCAGTGGCCCTCGTGGTCGATGTTGCTGCAGTAGGGGACGGTGGCGAAGAACTTCTTTATCAACTCCAAGGCGCCCTCAAGGTCGCCACGCAGCAGTTGGCCTCCCATGCGTCCCACAGCGGTGTTGG
>JAJBVL010000088.1 GCA_020859845.1 Bacteroidales bacterium | reverse complement strand
CCAACTGTATACCTTTCCGCACCGTCCCCACCATGAGCCCTGTTGACGAGGATGGCAACTGGAGCGTCACCCCTTCGTATCTCAACGGCCCCAACCTTTATGGCAATGAGGACTCCTACCACTACAAAGGCCATGAATACAACGTCACCGCTCTGGCTTATATCGACATCAGACCTATACCCGAGTTGACGCTACACGTCAATGGCGCTGCGCGGCTCTACAATTTCAACAGCCGTGTGTTTAGCGAGGCTTTCGACTTCCAGCCCGTAAAGGAGGATGCCTACTTTGAATCGAGCGCCGGCGACAGCCAGACGTATACCTTCAACGCCACGCTTACCTTTGACAAGACGTGGGCCCGCAAGCACAACTTCAAGGCTATGATAGGTACAGAGCTTGAGGCCTACAACTCCTATAGCAACTATATTCGCGCTATCGACTTCCCAGTTGACATAGCTTGGAGCGTCAACCTCTCGAGCAACACCGCCAAGGAGGCCAGCGACAATCCCGGCGTGGCTCGTTCGCGCAGCTACTTCGGACGTATCAACTACAACTTTGACAACCGCTACTACTTGACATTCAACATACGCCGCGACGGCTCCGACCGTTTTGGCAAGAACAACCGTTGGGGCACGTTCCCTTCGTTTAACCTCGGCTGGCGCCTTGGCCAGGAGCCTTGGCTCGAAGGACGCCCTGAATGGATCAACGACATCAAGCTGCGTGGCGGCTGGGGCAAACTCGGCAACGACGGCATAGCTCAATTTCTCTACACTCGCTCGTATGTAGGCGACCAGATAATGTATAATTTCGGTGGCACAAACGAGGTGACTGGCTGGACCAACTATAAGGTGGCTAATCAGGATATAAAGTGGGAAGAGGTGCATCAGACCGACCTTGGCGTTGACATCTCGCTCTTTAGCAACCGTCTGCTCATATCCTACGACTACTATAATCGCCAGACCCGCGACATGCTCTACTGGCGTGTAGTGCCGCTGGCTGGTGGTATGAACTGGTACTACGAAGGCGAGGCTGCCGACAACACGATGCCTATCAACATTGGCAAGGTGCAGAATGTGGGCCATGAATTCTCTATCACGTGGCAGCAGCGCGTGGCCGACTTGGAATACTCCGTAGGGGTCAACGCTTCGTTTAACCGCAACAAGGTGAAGGCCATTGGCACCGAGGATGCTTCGCCGCTGATGTCGGCCGATGGTATCAACCGCACTGAGAATGGTCAGCCGATGGCTATGCTGTGGGGCTACAAGTGTCTGGGCATCTTCCAGACCCAGGAGCAGGTCGACGAGTATAATGCTCGCGCCGTGGCTGCTGGTCGTCCCTACTACTGGAAGCAAAACACGGGCGTGGGCGACCTCATCTTTGACGACACTCTCCCCGATGGCACCCACCAAGGCTATGTCAACGAAGACTGTAAGACTTATATAGGCAATCCTTGGCCTAAGATGACCTTTGGTATCAACTTGACGGCCAACTGGCGCGGCTTTGACTTGGCGGCCAACTTCCAAGGCGCTACAGGATTTGACATCTACAACGCTGTGAAGCAATACAGCCAAAACTTTGGCGACGATGGCAACACGACGATGGATATCTATAAAAACTCCTTCTTTGGGAGCAATGGATTGACCGACCAGCCACGTTGCGGCATGTTTGACGAAGACGGCTTGTGGACAGGCGACCCAAGCGCCAACTTCTCCACCACCTCATCATTCTGGGTAGAAAAGGGCGACTATCTCAAGCTCAAAAATCTCGTTGTGGGCTATTCGTTGCCTCAGCGCTGGACCAAGAAGATAGGCATGGACCGATTCCGCATCTATTTCAACGCCACCAATCTCTTCACCATTACCCACTATTCGGGCATCGACCCTGAGATTGCCGGCACCAGCGACCAAAATAAGACCACCGACATCAAGGCTCGCGGTGTGGATACGAAGTATCGCTATCTGCCCTCTCGTCAGTTTGCTTTCGGTGTAGATATCACGTTCTAATCATCCTCTCAACACACGCACTACTTTTATGAATACTAAGATATCAACTTTTGCTCTCAAGGCTCTATGCGTAGCCTGCATCGCGCTGGGCAGCTCTTGCGATGATTATCTGGAGGTAACCGATGAGGCGTCGGTCTCTCCTGACAATTTCCCCACCACGCTGGAGCATTGCGACCTTCTGCTCAACTCGGTATATGCTGGTAGCCATGGACAAGGACTATATGCCTACCATTGGTTCCCACAGATAATGTATCTTCTCGACAAGAATAGCGATGTGTATAGCAACTACGATGATCGCTCGTCGATACTAATCAACGACACCAACAAAGACTGTCAGTATACTCAGAAGGCCTATGCCGACATCATGAACTGGATACGCTATGCCAACGAGGCTATCGAGGGGTGTGACGCCTATGAGCCCAAGGCTGCCGAGAATGAGCTTGATGATCTCCACTTTATGAAGGGGCAGGCGCTATTCTTCCGCGCTCTTGCCTACTGGCATGCTCAGATTTTCTATGAGCTGGAAAGCAAGGATGGAGCCTTGGGCTTCCCAATCATCGAGACGGTGCCAGAGGCCATCAGCGAGATGATGCCTCCGCGCGCCACCGCCGCCGAATGTTGGCAATACGTGATTGACACTCTCAACGAGGCTATCCCTTTGCTCAAGGGCCACAATACCGACAAGACACGCGCCACAGAGTGGGCTGCCAAGGGCCTACTGGCCAAGAGCCTCATGCAGGCGCGGCGCTCCTCGGAGGCTATCAGCGTGCTTCAGGACATTTTTGCCAACTCGGGCGCAGCGCTTCTTGATTGGGACACGTATAGCAACGCTTTCTTCCCCGACGAGCTCTATGAGTTTAACAAGGAGAATCTCTATGAAATCGACATGACGATGAACGCCAAGCAGAACGGCCCTTGGGCTGGCTATACCTCGGGTAGCGGCATGCAGATGGTGTGGGGCCCGTGGCCTCTCAACCTCGACTTCCGCTACAAGAAGCCTGATGAGGGCAAGGAGATAGCCACCCAGAGCGTGGGAGCGTGGGGCAACAATTATGTGCATGATGGCAGCATCTGGCGCTTTGGATGGTCATTGCCAGTGCCGGGGAGCCGCGTGGAAAATCCTAATTTTTCAGGCAAGCAGAGCGTTGACAATCTGCCGTGGATTCTCGACCCCGACTACGCTGCTCGCTCGCAGGAGATACGCGACAACAAGGAGGCCGACCCTCGTATGTTTCTCTGCTGTGCGCAGCCTTACTTTGACCGCATGATGGACGCCCGCGGGCGCGAGACGTATTACGACCGCTCGCCGGAGGCGTTGGAGCAATTTGACCTCCACTATTTTTGGACGCTCAAGAAGTTTACCAATCGGCAGGGTACGGAGGCCATGCTCAACTATTCGAGCGGTGCCAACTTCCCAGTGATACGTCTGGCCGACCTCTACCTGCTCTATGCTGAAGCTATTGCCTCGACCAATCCCACAGAGGCTCTTGAGTATGTCAACAAGGTACACCGCCGCGCCTACGACCAGCCCATCAACGAGCCAAGCGAGTATGACTACAAGAGTCTATCCGACCGCACGAAGGCCTACGACGAGAGTGATCCTCTGGCCTACGATCCTCTGAAATACGAACGCTGGGCCGAACTGTTTGGCGAGGGACAGTGGTGGTACGACGTGCGCCGCTATGAGATACTCGAAGCCGAGATGAATTATTTCAAGACCACTCGCAACGGCGACCTCATCTATCGCGAACGCTGCTATGCCCAGCCCATCCCTCTCACCGAGGTGGAACGCTACAACGGCAACATCCAGCAGAATTACAATTATTAGAGGGATAGAGAGATGGAGGGATAGAGAGATAGAGAGATAGAGGGATAGAGGGATAGAGAGATAGAGAGATAGAGTGACAGAGCTGTGTTCAGCTCTGTCACTCTGTGCTCAGCTCTGTTACGCTATCACGCTGAGGATCTGCTGGGCGTGCTCCTTGGTCTTGATCTGCTTGGGGGTGAAGATGTGGGTGATGACGCCGTTCTCGTCAACGAGATAGGTGGTGCGGAGGGTGCCCATCGTGGTGCGTCCATACATCGACTTTTCGCCCCAAGCTCCAAGGGCCTGCAGCAGGGTGGTGTCGACGTCGGCTATGAGAGGGAAGTTAAGACTTTGCTTCTCGATAAACTTCTTGTGGGAAGCCTGAGAATCCTTGCTCACGCCAACCACTTCGTAGCCTTTGGCGCGAAGCTCCTCGCGATGGTCGCGCAGCGAGCATGCTTCGGCGGTGCAGCCCGATGTGTTGTCCTTAGGGTAAGTATAAAGTATGAGTTTACGGCCGCGATAGTCGGCGCTCTTAATCTGGTTGCCGTCTTGGTCGTAGCCAAGGATTTCGGGCAGGTGGTCTCCGATGTTCATACAGAGGGATAGAAATTAGAGGGATAGAAAAATAGAGGGATAGAAAAATAGAGGGATAGAAGATAGAGGGAGAGAAATTAGAGGGCAAAGAGGGTGGCTGAGGTGGCCGAGGAGATGGTCAAGGGGACCGTATCGCCCACGCGATGGTCGCCGCGAGGGAGGATTACGGCCTTGTTCTGAGGCGTGCGGCCTATCAGCTGGTCGCGGCTACGCTTGGCCGGGCTTTCTATAAGCACATCAAACGTCTTGCCAACATCGCGCAGGTTGGCTTCGAGCGACAGACGGTTTTGAAGGGCTATCATGCGATTGAGTCGCTCTATCTTCACTTCTTCAGGGACGTTGTCGGGGAGGGTACGGGCAGCCAGTGTGCCGGGGCGCTCCGAGTATTTAAACATGAAGGCCGCGTCAAACCCCACCTCCTCCATCAGCGACAACGTCAACTGGAAATCCTCCTCCGTCTCGTCGTGAAAGCCCGTAAAGAGGTCGGTGGTGATAGAGCAGTCGGGGATGAGGCGACGGATGTCGGCCACGCGATTGAGGTAGTCTTGGCGCGTGTAGTGGCGATTCATGGCTTTGAGCACACGGTCGCTGCCGCTCTGCACTGGCAGGTGGATATGGTGGCACACGTTGGGCTCGCGGGCTATCACCTCCATGATGTCGGTGGTCATATCTTTGGGATGCGAGGTGGTGAAGCGTAGACGCATCTCAGGAGCTTGGCGCGCCACGCGCTCCAGGAGCTGAGCAAAGGATAATGGTTGCCCCTCGGCGTCGAGGCCGCGATAGCTGTTGACGTTTTGACCCAGGAGAGTCACCTCCTTAAATCCGCGTTGCTGCAAGTCGCTGACTTCGTGCAGAATGCTCTCCAGCTCGCGAGAACGCTCGCGGCCGCGGGTGTAGGGCACGATACAGTAAGAGCAGAAGTTGTTGCAGCCGCGCATGATGCTGACAAAGCCGCTGACGCGGTTGGCTCCCAATCGGCGCGGGATGATGTTGCGATAAGTCTCGGTGGTGGATAGCTCCACGTTGATAGCCTTCTGGCCCTGCTCAGCGGCGCCAAAGAGATTGGGGAGGTCGAGATAAGAGTCGGGGCCGGCTACAAGGTCGACGTCGTAGCTGGAGATAAGCTCATCGCGCACGCGCTCGGCCATGCAACCAATGACGCCCACTATGAGCGGTCGCTGTGAGCGGCGCTTGCGCTTAAGCGATGCCAGATATTCCAGGCGGTGGATGACGCGCTGCTCGGCGTTGTCGCGTATAGAGCAAGTGTTGAGCAGCACAGCATCGGCCTCCTCGGCCGAGGATGCTTCGTCGTAGCCATCCATCTTCATGATAGAGGCCACCACCTCGCTATCGGCAACGTTCATCTGGCAGCCGTAGGTCTCAATATATAGGGTCTTGGAGGGTGTTGGCATCGGTGGAAAAGTCTATATTTCTGATGAAAAACTTTGTAGGTGAGCGGATAATCACTAATTTTGTCACAAAATTAGTAAACGGCGCGAAATGAAAGACCTATTGGGCACGATTTTAACAATTGCTATACCCATTCTGGGTGTTGCATTTTCGCTTATTGCCGAGCGTAAAAAGAAAGCTCAGGCTGAGAAAGAGCGCCGCCAGCTCAGCCGCGACATGATGAATGAGGAGCGTCAAGCCATTATGGCAGAGGCTGCTGCGCAGGATACCCAGCGCCCACCTACGCCCCCACAGCAACGCGCGGCTTGGCGACCTGTGCTCCCCGAAGAAGGAGGGCGAGTGACCCGCAACGTCGACCTGACTCCGCCGCCCACGGCGACGGCCAGCGAGGAGGAGAAAGCTCACTGGCGGCGCTGGCGCCAAGCCATAATCGACTCCACGATTATCAATCGTAAGTACTAAGACAACAACCAAATAAACATAAACCCAAGCTAAATAATCATATCACATGGCATTTCCTATCTTATCGGCTCGCGAAGCGGCCGCACATGTACGTCACAACGACAACGTGGGACTGTCAGGCTTTACCGCCTCTGGCTCTCCCAAGGTGGTGACAGAGGCCATAGCCCAACATGCTATCAAGGAGCATGAGGCAGGCCGTCCGTTTAAAATCAATGTGTTTACAGGAGCATCAACCAATAAGTGGGCAGATGGGGCCTTGGCCAACGCCAACGCTATCAACCGCCGCACCCCCTATCAGAATACCCCCGACCTGCGCAAGCGCATCAACTCACACGATGCCCACTACTTTGACCTCCACCTATCGGAGCTGGCCCAGAAGTTTCGCTACGGGACGTTTGGCGACCTTGACGTAGCCATCATCGAGGTGGCCGACGTGATGGACAATGGCGAGGTGGTGCTCGGCACAGGTGTAGGCAATGTGCCTACCTACGTCACTCGCGCAAAGAAGGTAATCCTGGAGCTTAACGACAAGCTACCCAAGGAACTCTTTGGCCTCCACGATATCTACATGCCCATGGATCCTCCTTATCGTCGCGAGATACCTATCTATCGTCCCAGCGATCGTATCGGTGTGCCCACGGTGAAGATTTCGCCCGAAAAGATAGTTGGCGTGGTCCATAGCCATAGCTTGGACGGTGTGCATGCCTTTACGGCTCTCGACGATGTGACGCTCCAGATTGGCGCCAACGTATGTAGCTTCTTGGTAAATGAGCTCCGCGCTGGGCGTATCCCCAAGACCTTCCTGCCACTGCAGTCGGGCGTGGGCAATGTGGCCAACGCTGTGCTCTTTGGCATCGCCGACAACAAAGAGATACCTCCAGTGGAGATGTATACCGAGGTGATGCAAGACGCTGTGATGGACCTGATGAAGATGGGCCGCTGTAAGTTTGGCAGCGCATGCTCGCTCACTCTCTCCGACCACAAGGAGGAGGAGGTGCTCCGCGATCTCAGCTTCTTCCGCGACAAGATTGTGCTTCGTCCAGCCGAGATAAGCAACAATCCCGAGATTATACGCCGACTGGGCATCATCGCTATGAACACTGCCCTCGAAGCCGACATATTTGGCAACATCAACTCTACCCACGTGGTAGGCACCAAGATGATGAACGGTATTGGTGGCTCGGGCGACTTCACCCGCAATGGCTACCTGTCGATCTTCAGCTGTCCATCCATCACCAAGGGCGGCTTGATAAGCAACATCGTGCCTATGGTGTCGCACGTAGACCACACCGAGCACTCGGTCGACGTGCTTATCACCGAACAGGGTATCGCCGACCTCCGCGGCAAGGATCCTGTGCAGCGTGCCGAGACGATTATAGAGAATTGTGTCAACCCAATGTACAAAGAGCTGCTCCGCGACTATCTCAAGCTGGGCAAGGGAGGCCAGACACCCCACTCGCTCCACGCATCGCTGGCATTCCACACCGCCTTCCTCGACACTGGCGACATGCGCAACGTCGACTGGGCAAAATTTGCATAAGCCTATAATCCTTTATCCCTTTACCCCTTTGGTGAGGCAGAGTCCTCTGTCAAAGGACCAAGAGATTAAAGGGTCAGGAATCGAGCAGAATCAACCTACAGGGGTGGGCAAGAAGTTAAAGCTTCTTGCCGCCCCTAAATTTTTTAATCTTACAAAACCATTCTTACCGACGCAGTGTTTTATTAGTGACGATCAACTATTGTTTATGAAAGGGAAAATGCGATTATTAATGATGTTAGCGGCGTTATGTCCCTTGGGCTTATGGGCCCAAGGGATTGCTGATATTATCGCTACATTGAAGACTCTCGATTGCTACCAAGCCTCGGCGCGCTTCACAGTGTCGATGCCTCAGCTCCCCGAAGATGTGCCTTACGATGTGGAGCTGGTGGCTATGGCAGCTCCAGAGGATACATTGCTGCCATGCTCCTACCTGATCGACTGGGAGTTGACGGGCCGCGATGAGCCTGTAAAAGGCTTTACGGCCTATTACGATGGTAATCATTACCGCTTTAGCGGAGAGCGGCTGCAGGAATACCATATCGACTGGGACGGCGTGGCCTTTGCCCCTGGAGGGAAGAAGGAGATGGGTGTGCAACGCACAGCCCAATTCGTAGCGATGCTTCCTCAGGTGATGGCTCTGGAGCTGGAGAGCTATGAAAGCGATCCAGCTTATCGCATGACTCTCCATGCCGACACTCTGATAGGTGGGGCCGAGCGAACAGCCATTGAGGTGGTGAGACTCATTGACGGGGTGGTGGCCATGGAAGGGGAGTATGTCTTCGACAAAGATACAAGCCTACCCCTGCGCGTGCATTTCGAGAACTCGCCGGGCACCATCAGCGAGCAGAGTGTGGATATACGCTACACCAGCGCCGATACCACCAGCGCCGACTGCGCCTCGCTGAGCGAAGAGGCTCTCATGGAGCGCTATCCTCAGGAATTTGAGATGTATCGCCAAAGCAACTATCGCATAGAAAACCTCCCCGGACATCGTCTGCCAGGATTTGCTCTTCCCACCACCACCGGCGAGCGGTATGCCCGGCGAGCGGGCGAGAGCTTTCGTGCTCCCACCATTGTGGCAATCCTGGAGGGCGCTGGAGGATACAATAAGGAGGTAGTGGAGAGCCTACGCAAAGCTGTCGACTCACTGCCCATGGAGGCAGATGTGATTTGGGCCTTTGTTGACACCAATATAGATAGAATTGAAGGCACCGTGGGGCAGATACGCCCCGGGGAGCATCTCCTGATGAGCGCTCGCGGGCTGGCGCGTGATTGCGGCGTGGCTTCTTTCCCGGTCATTGTCCTTACGAGGAGCAATGGTGTGGTGGGAGATGTGGTGCTGGGATACAACAATGACCTTACTTCAAGTGTTATTCAGAAAATGGCCCTCCTTGGAGAGGAGTAAAGCAATGCGAAACAATCAAAAAAACAATACATCATCATAATGGAAACTATCTACTTTAAAGGCACACCGTGCCACACCTACGGAATGGTGCCCTCAGTGGGCGAAACCGCTCCCTGCTATCATCTCTCTGGCTGCGACCTCTCGCAAGTCACCTGTCACGACTTCCCCGACAAGCGTGTAGTGCTCAATATCTTTCCGAGCCTCGACACCGAGGTGTGTGCCCGCAGCGTAAGGCGTTTCAACAAAGAGGCTTCTGAGCTTAAGGACACTGTGGTAATCTGTGTGTCGATGGACCTCCCATTTGCCATGGGTCGTTTCTGCACGATCGAAGGCATCAAGGATGTAGTGTTTGCCTCGGCTTTCCGCTCGCCGCTCTTCGGTCAGAAGTTTGGTGTGCAGATCTGTGATGGCCCATTGGCTGGACTGCTGGCACGCACGGTCATCATCCTCGACAAGGACCGCAAGGTGATCTTCCGCGACCTCGTGAGTGAGATCACCAATGAGCCCGACTACGACGCCGCTCTCCGTGTGCTCAAAGGCGAATATTGACTTTTGACTTTTGCCTTTTGACTTAAAACTTTTGCCTTAAAATAACAGGGGCTCGTCATCTCGACGAGCCCCTGCCTTTTTTCGGAACTTTTATTATCTTATACTAGTTGCCATTTAATATTATAAAGCGAAAAAGTATTTTGGTCGATAATTATTTCACCTCAGGATCCTGTCCCCACTGCTGTTGGGCCAGGCGGCGATAGTTGTTGTAGCGCCACTGAGCGTTGGCCTTGGCAGCAGCGAAGAGCTCGCCAGCCTCGGCGGGATACTGCTTAACAAGCGATGCGTAGCGCACCTCGCCCTTGAGGAAGTCCTCGAAGAGGTCCCAGTTGGGTTCCTTGCTGTCGAGGGTGAAGGGGTTCTTGCCCTCTTTTTCGAGATCGGGGTTGTAGCGCCAGAGGTGCCAGTAGCCACAAGCTACAGCCTTCTCCTCTTCCTGCTGTGAGTGGCCCATGCCAGCGCGGATACCGTGATTGATACAGGGCGAGTAGGCGATGATGAGCGATGGCCCGTCGTAAGCCTCAGCCTCGCGGATAGCCTTGAGGGTCTGTGCTTGGTCGGCGCCCATAGCTATCTGTGCTACGTAGACATAGCCATAGGTGGAAGCGATAAGACCGAGGTCTTTCTTGCGGATACGCTTGCCCGAAGCAGCAAACTTGGCGATGGCGCCCAGCGGGGTAGCCTTCGAAGCCTGACCACCGGTGTTGGAGTAAACCTCGGTGTCGAGCACGAGCAGGTTGACATTCTTGCCAGAGGCAATCACGTGGTCAAGACCACCGAAGCCGATATCGTAGCTTGCACCGTCGCCGGCAATCATCCACTGTGAGCGGCGTACGATGTGCTCCTTGACGGTGAGCAGTCGCTGACATACGTCGCAGCCACAAGCCTCGCAGAGAGGAATGATGGCATCGGCCACTTCGCGGCAGATGGCAGCGTCGTTGCGATTGTCGAGCCACTTCTGGGCCAGAGCCTTGATCTCGTCGCTACACTTGGGGCATTCCAGAGCGTCCTTCATGGCCTCAGCTACGCGTTCGCGAAGCTTCTCGTGGCCGAGCGACATACCGAAGCCATACTCTGCAAAGTCCTCAAAGAGCGAATTGGCCCAAGCAGGACCGTGGCCCTTCTCGTTCTTGCAATAAGGAGTGGAGGGCACAGATGCCGAGTAGATGGAGGTACAACCGGTGGCATTGGAGCATATCTGATGGTCGCCGAAGAGCTGGGAGATGAGCTTGAGGTAGGGAGTCTCACCGCAGCCCGAGCAAGCGCCCGAGAATTCAAAGAGCGGGGTAGCAAACTGGCTATTCTTGACGTTGAGCTTCACGTCAACAAGATGCTGCTTGGTGGCCACATGCTCTGCGCAGTAGTCCCAATTCTTCTGCTGCACGAGTTGTGTCTCCAGAGGACGCATCTCGAGAGCCTTGTTGCCTTTCTTGCCAGGACAAACGTCAACGCAGTTGCCGCAGCCGAGACAGTCGAGCACGTCAACTTCCTGAGCAAAGCGCATGCCAGCGAATGTCTTGCCGATAGCGGGGATAGTGGCTTCTTCGCCAAAGGGAGCGGCGGCCATCTCCTGAGCGTCGAGCACGAAGGGACGGATAGCAGCGTGAGGGCAGACGTAAGCACACTTGTTGCACTGGATACAGTTTTCAGGCTTCCATTCGGGGACGAAGGCTGCCACACCGCGCTTCTCGTAGCGTGCTGTGCCTTGTTCCCAGGTGCCATCCTCGATGCCAACGAAGGCCGATACGGGGAGGAGTTCGCCATCCTGTGCGTTGATGGGGCGCACGAGCTTGTTGACAAATTCGGGGTCGTTGTTGGCGGCAGGAGCTTCTGGCTCAAGCTGGCTCCAAGCGGGGTCAACGTCGAGCTTCTTGTACTCGCCACCGCGGTCAACGGCTGCATAGTTCTTATCTACCACATCCTGGCCCTTCTTGCCATAGCTCTTCACGATGAATTTCTTCATCTGCTCTACAGCGAGGTCAACGGGAATCACCTCGGTGATGCGGAAGAAGGCGCTCTGGAGGATAGTGTTGGTGCGGTTGCCCAGGCCTATCTCTTGGGCTATCTTGGTGGCGTTGATGTAGTAGACGCTGATATTATGGTCGGCAAAGTATTTCTTCACCTTGTTGGGGAGATTCTTGGCCAGCTCTTCGCCTTCCCAGATGGTGTTGAGCAGGAAGGTGCCACCATCTTGCAGACCGCGTGTCACGTCATACATGTGGAGGTAGGCCTGTACGTGGCATGCCACGAAGTTGGGCGTGGTCACGAGATAGGTGGAGCGGATAGGATCGTCGCCAAAGCGCAGGTGGGAGCAGGTGTAGCCACCGCTCTTCTTCGAGTCGTAGTCAAAGTAGGCTTGGCAATACTTCTTGGTGTTGTCGCCAATGATCTTCACCGAGTTCTTGTTGGCACCCACAGTACCGTCGGCGCCGAGGCCGTAGAACTTGGCTTGGAATGTCGAAGCGCCGCCGAGAGCTATTTCGGGGAGCTGGTGCAGGGAGGTGAAGGTGACATCATCGACGATGCTGATAGTGAAGTGGTCCTTAGGCTGCGGGAGCTTGAGGTTTTCGTATACTGAGAGGATAGCGGCGGGAGTGGTGTTCTTTGACGACAGACCGTAGCGTCCACCCACGATGAGAGGAGCGTTTTCGCGGCCAAAGAAAGCGTCGCGGATATCCATATAAAGAGGTTCGCCGGGACAGCCGGGCTCTTTCGTGCGGTCGAGGACAGCAATGCGCTTCACGCTCTTGGGAATGGCGCGCATCAGATGCTCTACGGAGAAAGGACGATAGAGGTGAACCGACACCAGACCTACCTTCTCACCCTTTGAGCGCAGGTGGTCAACGGCCTCTTGAGTAGCCTGGGTGACAGAGCCCATGGCGATGATGATATTCTCGGCTTCGGGATCGCCGTAGTAGTTAAAGAGGTGGTATTCGCGGCCACAAATCTTGCTTATCTCGGCCATGTATTCCTCAACGATGGCGGGGACGGCATCGTAGAAGCGATTGCAGGATTCGCGCTGCTGGAAGAATACGTCGCCATTCTCAGCGGTGCCACGAGCCACGGGCTTGCCGGGGTTGAGGGCGCGCTGGCGGAAGTCGGCGAGAGCCTTGCGGTCGAGCAGTGGCTCGAGGTCTTCCTGCTCCATAGCCTCTACTTTCTGGATCTCATGAGAGGTGCGGAAACCGTCGAAGAAGTTGATGAAAGGCACGCGGCTCTTGATGGTGGCGAGATGGGCCACACCAGCCAGGTCCATCACCTCCTGTACAGAACCCTCGGCGAGCATGGCGAAGCCAGTCTGGCGACACGACATCACGTCTTGATGGTCGCCAAAGATGCTCAGGGCGTGAGAGGCGAGTGTACGAGCCGACACGTGGAAGACGCAGGGGAGCAATTCGCCTGCTATCTTATACATGTTGGGGATCATCAGCAGAAGGCCCTGCGATGCTGTGTAGGTGGTGGTGAGAGCGCCTGCCTGCAGCGAGCCGTGGACAGCACCAGCGGCGCCGGCTTCGGATTGCATTTCCTGCACGAGGACGGTCTCTCCAAAGATGTTCTTACGGCCTGCGGCAGCCCACTCGTCTACATACTCTGCCATCGTCGACGATGGGGTAATGGGGTAGATAGCGGCTACCTCTGAAAACATGTAAGATACATGAGCAGCGGCTTGGTTGCCATCACAGGTCATGAATTTCTTTTCCTTACTCATAGGTTTGGGTTTCTATAGTGTTATGATTTGTTGGTTTTGTTTTAATTGTATGGTAGGGATTAAACTTGAATTTTTACGGCCGCTAAGTTAGGCAATTTCTCTCTAACTTCCAAATAAAAAAAACGACACCGACATCGCTTTCTCCGTAACAGGTAGAGGGGGCGATGTCGGTGTTGATACTTTTTAGGTGAAAAAGAGGTCGGGAAGCTGACGGCTTACTTTTTCTTGCGGTTGCCGTAGCGGCTCATAAACTTGTCGACGCGGCCTGCGGTGTCTACGAGCTTCTGCTTGCCGGTGAAGAAGGGGTGGGAGGAGCTGGTGATTTCAAGCTTCACCAGAGGATAGGTCTTGCCATCCACTTCGATGGTCTCCTTTGCAGCCACGGTGGAGCGGGTGATGAAAATCTCATCGTTTGACATGTCTTTAAACACCACTTCGCGATACGTCGTGGGATGGATGTCCTTTTTCATTGCTGATTGATATTTATAGTGTTAATTATCAAAGGGTTAACTTCTTGTGCTGGTAAGGCACCGTCTGTAATGGCCTGCAAATTTACACATTTTCAGCGAGACAGCCAAGAAACGTGGCACGAAAAATTTTTCGTCACCCATGTCTACCTCGGTCTACTCATCAGAAAAGGCTCCAGCTCACTGTCAGACCGGCCATTACGATGGCTACCATCGACATAAGCTTGATGAGGATGTTGAGGCTGGGGCCCGACGTGTCCTTGAAGGGGTCGCCGACGGTGTCGCCCACTACTGTGGCGCGGTGTACCTCGCTGCCCTTTCCTCCAAAGTTACCCTCTTCGACATACTTCTTGGCGTTGTCCCAGGCGCCGCCAGCGTTGGCCATGAAGATAGCCAATACGAAGCCTGCTGCCAAGCCACCCACGAGGAGCCCTATCACGCCCGGCACGCCAAAGATCAATCCTGTGGCTATGGGAGCGATGATAGCCAGCAGCGACGGGAAGACCATCTCCTTCTGAGCGCCACGAGTGGAGATCTGCACGCAGCGAGCATAGTCGGGCTCGCCTTCGCCCGTGAGAATCCCCTTGATTTCGCGGAACTGACGGCGTACCTCGTCGACCATATGGGCCGCTGCGCGTCCCACGGCGTTCATCGTCAGGCCGCAGAAGAGGAAGGCCATCATGGCACCAATGAACATGCCTGAAAGCACCTTGGGATTCATCAGCGTCACTTCATAGTAGGTCATGAAGTCGGTAAACGAAGCATCGTGGAGCGGACGCACGATATTGCCGGGAAGCTCTATGACCGTCTGGCCCAAGCGCGACATGCCTATGCGCAGTTCTTCGACATACGAGGCCAGCAGTGCGAGGCCTGTGAGAGCTGCCGAGCCGATGGCAAAGCCTTTGCCAGTGGCAGCGGTGGTGTTGCCCAGCGAATCGAGGGCGTCGGTGCGCTTGCGCACTTCTGGCCCGAGGCCCGACATCTCGGCGTTGCCGCCGGCGTTGTCGGCAATAGGGCCGTAGGCATCGGTGGCCAGTGTGATGCCCAGCGTGGAGAGCATACCTACGGCGGCGATGCCTATGCCGTAAAGGCCCATGGATACATTGGTGAAGTCAAAGCCAGCAGCTATCCAGTAGCTGAGAATGATACCAGCCACTACTACCAGCACGGGGATGGCTGTGGAGATCATGCCGAGGCCTACGCCCGAGATGATGACTGTGGCGGGGCCGGTGGTGCCGCTCTCTGCCAGTCGGCGGGTAGGGGAGTAGCTCTGTGATGTGTAATACTCAGTGGAGCGACCAATGACCACGCCCACGATGAGGCCTATCACCACGGCCAGCGATATGTTGACCCATCCGGGCATCTGGAGGGCCCAGAGGATGAGGAAGGTGGCAGCCACGATGAGCAGCGAGCTGAGGTTGGTGCCCAGCGACAGCGAGCCCAGAAGATCCTTCATCGTGGCCTCTTCCTTGGTGCGCACCGAGAAGATGCCTATGATGGATAGCACGATGCCCACAGCAGCTATGAGCATCGGCGCCAATACGGCCTTAAATTGGAGGCCTACGTCGCCTGTGCCTACGAAAGCAGCAGCGCCGAGGGCTGCGGTGGCGAGGATAGAACCGCAATACGACTCGTAGAGGTCGGCTCCCATACCGGCCACGTCGCCCACGTTGTCGCCCACGTTGTCGGCTATAGTGGCGGGATTGCGCGGGTCGTCCTCGGGAATACCTGCCTCCACTTTGCCCACAAGGTCGGCGCCTACGTCGGCAGCCTTAGTGTAGATGCCACCACCAACACGTGCAAAGAGGGCTTGGGTGGATGCGCCCATGCCGAAGGTGAGCATCGTGGTGGTGATCATGCAAAGTTTAGTGGTGGGGTGGAGCTGGTCGGCGGGTACACACCAGTCGAGGATGAGATACCAGAATGAGATGTCAAAGAGGCCGAGGCCCACCACTACCAGACCCATCACTGCGCCGCTACGGAAGGCCACGCGGAGGCCGCGGTTGAGCGATTGGCGGGCTGCATTGGCTGTGCGCGCCGAGGCGGCGGTGGCGGTCTTCATGCCCAGATAGCCCGAGAGCCCCGAGAAGAAGCCGCCAGTGAGGAAGGCTACGGGTACCCAATGGTTTTGGAGGTCAAAGCCATAAGCCATAATGGCAAAGATGACCACCAGGACGAGAAATACTATCCCTACAATTTTGTATTGTTGGCGTAGATATGACATAGCGCCCTTGCGTACGTGGGAAGCTATGCGCTGCATGAGAGGAGTGCCTTCGCTCTCGCGCTTCATATTGACGTAAAAGAAGTAGGCGAGCAAGAGGGCCAGAATGGATGCCGCAGGGACAATCCAAAATAGACGTTCGGCCATAAGCAAAAATGTGATTTGAAGGTAAGACTAAAAAATGATAAGCGGATTATGACTCCAAATGCAAAAATACAAAAAATATTGCATACAAAGTGGGGCTTTGGTGGTTTAGAATATTTTTGTCGGCGTTTTGGCCAATCATAATAAAAAAGGATAAGACCCCGAGATGAAGAAAGGCATCAGCATCTCGGGGCCTCATTAGTATTGCGAGGGTCAAAGCACCTTAGCTCTTGCTTCGGGGCAACACGTTGACCTTTAGAGCTTCGTAGGCGCGGTCGGCTTTGGCGCGAGCTGCCTCGACGCTCTCGTCGGTGGCGAGGATGACGCCCATACGCCGATGCCCCTTCACTTCGGGCTTGCCAAAGATGCGTAGCTGCACTCCAGGTTCGCTTAGCGCCTTTTCAAGACAGTCAAACTCCACGCGGTCGGTATCGCCCTCCACCACTACGGCTCGCGAGGCCGAAGGACCGTAGAAGCGAATAGAGGGGACAGGGAGTCCCAGCAGTGCGCGAGCATGGAGCCCAAACTCGCTAAGGTCTTGGGATATCATGGTGACCATGCCTGTGTCGTGAGGACGTGGCGACACCTCCGAGAATATCACCTTGTCGCCCTTGACAAAGAGCTCTACGCCAAAGATGCCGTAGCCTCCCAGAGCGTCGGTCACCTTCTTGGCGATCTCTTGAGCCGAGGCCAGAGCCTCGGGGGTCATGGCTTGTGGCTGCCAGGAGTAGCGATAGTCGCCATCAATCTGGATGTGGCCCACGGGCTGGCAATAGGTGGTGCCCGAGACAGAGCGCACGGTCAGCAGCGTTATCTCATAGTCAAAGTCGATAAAGCCTTCCACTATCACACGACCGGCACCAGCGCGACCTCCCTCTTGCGAGATGGCCCAAGCCTTGTCGATATCTTCATGACGGCGGATCACGCTCTGTCCGTGGCCCGACGAGCTCATGATGGGCTTCACTACGCAAGGCAGCCCTATCTCCTTGACGGCCTCCTCAAACTCTTGGCGCGTCGAGGCAAAGCGGTAGGGCGACGTGGCGATGCCCAGCTCCTCGGCTGCCAAGCGGCGTATGCCTTCGCGGTTCATGGTGAGGAGCACAGCCTTGGCGGTGGGGGTCACGTGGTAGCCTTGCTTCTCCAGCTCTACCAGCACGGGGGTGGCTATGGCTTCCACCTCGGGGATGATATGGTCGGGGCGCTCAAGCTCCAGAATATGACGTAGCTCCTCGGGGTCGAGCATGTTGAACACGTGGCTGCGATGGGCTATCTGCATGGCGGGAGCATTAGCATAGCGATCGCACGCCACTACCTCCACGCCGTAGCGCTGGAGCTCGATGGCCACCTCTTTGCCCAGCTCGCCGCTGCCAAGCAGCAAGGCCTTGCGCCCTATGGGCGTCATTACTGATCCTATCTTTGACATTGTGACGGGATATTTGGTGGGTCTTATTCGAGTTCTGTAGATGATGTATCCTCGGGAGCCTGGTCGATGAGGTCGAGGAACTGGTCGAGCTTAGGAGTGATGATAATCTCCGTGCGGCGGTTGCGCGAGCGGCCAGTCTCGGTGGTGTTGTCGCCTACGGGGTTGTACTCGCCGCGACCTCCAGCCGTCAGGCGCGAAGGATTGACGCCAAACTTATCCTGAAGCACCTGCACTACGCTCGATGCGCGCAGAGCCGAGAGGTCCCAGTTGTTGCGTATGTTGGTCTTGGAGATGGGCACATCGTCGGTGTTGCCTTCCACGAGCACATCGTAGTCGCCATAGTCCTTGATAATCTTGGCAATCTTGCTCAGCGTCTCCATGGCTTCTGAGCTAATCTCGTAGGAGCCACTCTTGTAGAGCATGTTGTCGGAGAGAGAGATGTAGACTACGCCCTTGAGCACCTTGATGTCTACGTCCTTAAGCTCGTCGCGCGACAGCGAGCGGGTGAGGTTGTTGGTCAAGACCATGTTGAGCGAGTCGCTCTTCGACTTGGCGTCGACAAGCTGCTTGATATATTTATTGGAGGCATTGATTTCGTCGACGAGCTTGGCAATGTTGATGCTGCTCTGCGAGCCTTGCTGTATCGACTGGTCGAGGCTGCGCTGGATGGCGTTGTAGGCCTCGCGAAGCTCGGCGTTGGCTGCTTGAGCGTCTTCGAGGCGTTGCTCGAGCGAGAGGCCCTTGGCGTTGCTTTCGGCGAGGGCTATCTGTCCGTCTTGATAGTCGCGCTGCAAGGCCTCATACTTTGATTGAAGCGCTTGATGCTCTTTTTTGCTCACTCCACAGCTGCTCAGCGTCAGCGCTGCCACAGCCACTACGAATAAAGTCTTTGCGTTCATCGTGATATAAATGTGTTGTTGGGTTAATTATTTCAAGGGGGGATGGCATTATTCAACGTCGGCGAAGGATTGCCATAGAGGGTCGTCGGGGAGGGGAGCCACGAGGTCGAGTTCCTTGCCCGATACAGGATGGATTAGTTGCAGCCTACGTGCCAAGAGCGAGATGCTTCCGTCGGGGTTGCTCCGGCGGTCGCCATACTTTAGGTCGCCTCGCAGAGGACATCCAATGGCTGCGAGCTGCACACGGATCTGGTGTTTGCGTCCGGTCTCAAGATTCACTTCGAGGAGGAAGTAGCGCTCGCTTTCGCCTATCAGTCGATAGGATAGAATGGCCTCTTTGGCACCATCGCGAGGCGTGGGCCATGCCTTGGAGGTGTTGTTGTCTTGGCGAGTGGTGATGTAGTGGGTGAGGCGGTCTTCGGCCTTTGGGGGTTTGTTGCGTGTCAGTGCCCAGTAGGTTTTCTTTATTTTGCCTTGGCGCAGCATCTCGTTAAGGCGCGCCAGGGCTTTGGAGGTTTTGGCAAACATCACCAGTCCACCCACGGGACGGTCGAGACGATGCACTACGCCGCAAAACACGTTGCCAGGCTTCTGATACTTCTCTTTCAGATAGGCCTTTACGCGCTCCACGAGTGGCTCGTCGCCAGTCTTATCGCCCTGCACTATCTCGCCAGGGCGCTTATTGACCACTATTATATGATTGTCTTCATATACTACGTCCATGCCATCAAATGCTTTGAAAGACGCAAAATTACACAAAATATTCGTAACTCCGCCCCCAGCATAGCATTCTTCCAAGAATATTGTGATTGTGCCACCATACTTAGTGGTACAATAACTTCTTAGTGGTACAATCCCAGGATGCCAAAGTTGCCACTAAACAAAGAAAACCAATTGTACCATAGAAATTAGTGGTACAAACCTTTTGTAGTGGTACAATAATTTGCTATCTTTGTCACTGAATTTAGCAAATAAGAGGCGATATGAGTAGCCAGTTTAATACATTATTCGCAGAATGGCAACAATGGGAAGGCGCACGTAAGAAGCTTAAGGAGCGCATCTTCCAGAAGTTTATGTTAGAGTTTAACTACAATTCTAACCATATCGAAGGCAACACGCTGACCTATGGCCAGACCGAACTGCTTCTGCTTTTCGGGAAGGTCATAGGCGATGCCCTAATGCGCGATCTTGAAGAGATGAAGGCCCACAACGTGGGCTTAAAAATGGTGATAGAGGAAGCATTGATAAAGGAAAAGCAATTGACGGAGACCTTTATACGCCAGGTACATAAGATATTGCTGCGAGAGGACTATGATGTGCATCGTCAATTGCCAAATGGCTTGGTGTCATCCTATACCGTGCATGCTGGATGCTATAAGACGCGCCCCAACTCGGTAATTACCCGCACTGGTGAACGTTTTGAATATGCCTCACCAGAGGAAACGCCTGCGCTCATGACCGACCTTTTGACATGGTATAACTGCGAAGCGGAGAAAGGTCACCTTTCGCCTGTAGAATTGGCAACTCTCTTTCATTACCGCTATATCCGCATTCACCCTTTCGAGGATGGCAATGGGCGCATAGCTCGATTGATGGTGAATTTCATTCTCGCCAGAAATGGCTATCCTATGGTTGTGGTGCCGAGCAAGAAGAAGGAAGAGTATTTGACAGCGTTTAATAAGTGTGATATTGCTGTTGGTTCAATACCAGCCGATGGCGCACACGCTGGTCTGGAACAAGTGCGACCTTTCGTGGAGTACTTTGAGCAATTGGCTGAAAGCGAGATGAGGAATGATATCGCCATCGTGAAGGGAGGGAACACACCTCAGTGGTGGTATAATGGGGAAATCGTAAAGTTCAAGAATGACAATGTTAATAAGATATTAGATACAATTATTACGGCTCCTAAAACCTCAGTACGCGAATTGGCACAAGTAGTGGGCATAAACAAGTCGGCCATACAGAGGCACCTGAAATCACTGCAGGGCCAGGGCTACATCGTCCGCGTGGGTAGCAGCACACGTGGTGGCGAATGGCACGTAGCCTTAACCCGCCTGTAAACTCATCTGGAGAGTGTCTTCCAGATGAACAAATAATCTTCATTGTTGGGCGAGTAAAGCACCACATCGCCGCTTGTGGTTAGAAGGAACTGATCAAAGAATCGGTCGAACATAGCATTTTGCTGATTCTCGGTCAGGTCAATGTCGTAAACCCTTAAGGAGGTTGGCGAGTGGAAAAGATCTTTCTCGGCTACACCATGATAAAGCAGGTAGATGCTACTAGAATCACACTGTACATCAGTATAGTATTTAATCATCTCTGCATCGCGGTCGGCTTCATATAAGTCATTTTGGGTAATCTCGTCGCCCAAAACACACTCTAATTCTGCCTGATAGTTGTCAGAGAGATTAAAGACCTCAACGCGATTAACGTATCTATACGCTACCACTATTTTGTTGCCATTGGAAGCTATCTTGAATTCATATGGCCCCGACATATTCTCCTCTGGCTGCTCAAGGGATAGGGGAAGTTCCTCTATTAGTTCTCCTGTATGCCAATTAAATATATCGGCTCCAGCTTCTCTAGGGAGAAAATATGTCCCTATGTAGATGGAATCATTGATAGCAGAAATCCGAGTGTAGGGTTTTGGCAACCCTTGATCAGTAATCCAAGGTGGCATCTGTCCACGTCTTATGGGTGTCACTTCTTCATCCTGATACAGATAACTTAATACTCTATTCTCGGTGTTTCCATACAGCACGAACCCATTTTCGTTGGTCCCTTCAACTATCCCGGGAGATATGTATTCTTCCGGGCCTTGGCCTAAAGTACCCCAGTGGCAGAAATCGTGTTGCTCGCCCATGTCGAAACCAACAAGAAACGACGAATCGCGGCTATTGACGACCCATATAGTGTCACCCTGTGTCAATGTCCATCGTTCAGGATAAAAGCCAAACGACAACTGCATGGAATCAAGTTCAGGCTTAATCATGGGGGCCAACACCAAATTCCTCTCCAGAGAAATCTTGGAGTCGGAATGTGATGACGTGCACCCTGTAAAAAGGATTGCCGAGGAAAAGATGGAAAACGAGAAAAGGATAATGGGGTACTTCATTTCAGTTGGCTTGATTAACTGGCACAAAGATATATGAAATTATTACGTTATATAAGACTAAATGGTCAAATTTATGAAACTTTAACGGTTGGATTTTGACAGATCTGATATCGTTCGTACATAATGAGCACTTGCGTTAAGCTTTTATTATTGATGATGGTTGAAGTGACAGAAATTTAAAGTAACTTTGTAATCCCACTCTGGTGACAGCCACGCCTCAGACATCCTCAAGCAATCATTAACTCAATTTATAATTCAGAATGAAAGCTTTTAAGTTCTCGCTTCTTATCGTTGTGCTACATTTCATAATTGGGTGTAACCGACATGATACATCGTCGGGAGATACTTCATATGACCTCTTTATATCCCAATGTGATACAATTATATCCATGGATGGATTTGACATTTTTGATCCTGTGGCCGTTTGTGTGAAAGATAGTATTCTGGTTTTATCCACGGAGTATGTGTTATATTCATATGATTTAGAAAGTGGAAGTTTGAAAAAATTGATTGAGGTAGGCGACGGCCCATGTGAGGTCGTGGATTTCACATCAATTGGATTGTCAGAAACTTCCAAAGTATGGGTATATGATGGAAATGTAGGGAAATATATAATAGTGGATTTAGATGAATTTCACAAGGATGCAATAATGGTTCCAAAACTTATGATGCTTAATGAACTTCAGCCAATATCAAGCAATCGGCTTATCGGTGTTCCTTACGGCAAATCTGTTGGCTATTATCTGCTTAACACGGAGGGCGAGATAATTGATTCGTTAACATATTTTCCTCCCAAACCAAAAAATATTTCAGATTGGACTCATTCTTTTGCTTGTTCGGGCAGAATATCAGTATCAAGTGATGGACAACACTTTGCACGGTCAGTGGCTAAAGATGGTGGTGTGGATTTCTTTGAGCTCAAGGATGAGAAAATTCATCATATTGCAAGGTGCGCCGAGTTTGATATGGAATACACTGTGGATGTAAATGATCCTTATCCCCTCCCTATTACAACCGATAAATCCAGATGCGGATATTATTCTTTAACTAACACGGATAATGGATTTATGGCACTATTTAGCCCTCTTAGAATCCATGATAATATTAATTTTTCTTCGACAGAGATACACACTTTCTCAAATGATGGGAACCTAAAGAAAAAGATTAAGCTTGATTTTGCCCTCGCAAGCATTGTGTGGGATTCCGCTAACAATCAAGTTATTGGAGTAACTGGTGGAGGTGGGCCATCTGGAGCAAGTTTTTTAGTAAAATTCAATATCTAATCATAACTTAATATCCTATGATAGAATATCTTTATGGACAGATAGCCTCCTTGGCACCCACACAGGCGGTGGTGGACTGTGGCGGGGTGGGCTATCTGCTCAATATATCGCTCTCAAGCTATGATGCCCTGCAAGGGCAAGAACGCGCCAAGCTGCTTGTCCACGAGATGATACGAGAAGATAGCCACGACCTCTATGGCTTTGCCACGGAGCAAGAGCGCAATCTCTTTCGCCTTCTGATAGGCGTGAGTGGCGTAGGCCCCAACACAGCTCGCACCATCCTTTCAGCCATCTCGGCTCCCGAGCTGGAGATGGTGATAGTGGGGGGCGACCATGGACGTCTCAAGACCGTCAAAGGCATAGGACTGAAAACGGCCCAGCGCATTATTGTGGACCTTAAAGACAAAGTGAAGCCCACCGAGGGAGTAGTAATCGAGGCATCCACCGCCAGCACACAAGTGATGGAGGAAGCCTTGGCTGCCATGACCATGCTCGGTTTTCCGAGGCCAGCCGCACAGAAGGTGCTCAAAAAGATTATCGAAGGAGAGCCCTCAATCACCGTCGAAGCGGCCATCAAGAAAGCTCTCGCTCTTCTATAGCTTCGGCGCTTACTATAGGCTGAGAGGCATCGAGTTGGCGCAACTGCCACCAGAGCAGGACGATGGATATGGCTGTGGCAAAAATATCGCTCAAAGGGAAGGAAAGCCATACACCATCGAGACCCCAAATCCCTGGCAACCATAGCAACAATGGGATAAGGAAAAGCACTTGGCGCGTAAGCCCCAAGAATATCGACTTGCCTGCCTGACCTATCGACTGGAAGAGAGTGGTGGAGACTATCTGGAAGCCCACCACCCAGAAGAGCCTCAACGACAAGCGCAGAGCATTCTCGGTGACGGCGATAAGATCGCCATCGGTGGTAAAGGCCTTGGCCACGAGCCCTGGGCAACTGATGCCAAAGAGAGTGCCTGCCGTGGTGACTATCAACGCCCAACATGACGCTATCCAGAACGCACGGCGCAGACGCCCGTAAAGGCCAGCTCCATAATTAAAACCCATGATGGGCTGCACTCCTTGACACAGCCCCACCACCACCGACGTAAGCATCGAGGTGTAGGTGGTAAAGATGCCTGCGGCAGCCACGGCATTGTCGCTGCCATATTCATAGAGGGTGCGATTGATGATGACGTTGATAAAGCACGAGGCTATATTGACCACCGAAGGCGCTGCGCCTATACTGAGGATACCCCACACAATGGAAGCCTTCAATCGGTAGATGCCAGGGGTGAAGTGGACCACGCTCTTCTTGTTAAAGAAGTGGCTCATCACGAAGATGGCTGAGAAGGTCATGGAGATATCCGTGGCGATAGCTGCCCCCTTGATGCCCCATCCAAGCCAGAAGATAAATATTGGAGCTAAAATGATATTGACCCCAGCGCCGATTATCATAGTGACCATGGCACGCGCAGGGTAGCCCGAGGCACGCATCAGGTTGTTGAAGGTGAACGAGATGTTCATCACCAACATACCGGGGAGGATATAGAGCATGAAGTCGCGAGCGTAGGGGAGCGAAGCTGCGCTGGCTCCAAAGGCCCTCAGAATGGGGTCGAGAAAGATGGCAAAGACAGTGAGGTAGAGTGTGGCGTTGATGAGGATTAGCACCAACGTGTTGCCAAGCACTCGCTGAGCGCTGGCGTGGTCGCCGGCTCCAAGCATTATCGACATTCGGGCCGCTCCTCCGGCGCCTATCAAGACGCCCAATGCAGCCGAGATGTTCATCACGGGGAAGGTGATGGCCAAGCCCGCAATAGCCTCCGGGCCCACGCCTTGGCCTATGAAGATGCGGTCGATGACATTGTAGATGCTCATCACCACCATCCCCACCACCGCCGGTAGGCTATAGTCCCAGATAAGGCGACCTATGGGGCCATGGGATAAGGCATAGAGCCGCTTCTCGTCGGAGAGACGGCTGCTACTTCCTCCCTTGGGAAGCGAGGCGCTCATTTGGTCTCAAACTTGTATTGGAAACCAAAGCTCAGTATCTCTTTTATCTGGAGTTGGTGCCAATGGTCGTTGTAGCGCGGCGACGAGGTGTCGTAGCGCAGGTGGGCGTAGATCGAAGTGGAGAGATAGCGGTTGATATCAAAGTTGAGGGTATGCTCCCAGTCGCCTTGGAAGTAATCGTAGTCGGTGAAGGCGAAAAGACGTGTAGAATAACTAATATTATAGGCTATCTTCCAGGCTATCTTTATCTCTGCGCTCGAACCAAATTGGCTCACCGTATGGTGTCCCTCCTTGATGTCGTAGAGCGTCTCGTCGATGCGACTGTTGAAGCATGTCTTCATGTTCCAAGCCAGAGGCGAGATGGAGGCGCCGATGGTAAAGGTCTTTTTGGGATTGGTATAGTCGTAGGTCATACCAAGACCCACATTGAGTTCGCCCGGCGACAGGATAGCGGCTTTCAAGTCGCGGCTATTGCTGGCGTAGTTGTTGAGAAACTGTGTCTTAAAATAGAGCGTGGCCGAGTAGTACCACCTGCTGGCTGCCTTGTAACCAAATGTGCTGTTGATTTGGAACAAGTCTTCGCTAATATTATATGAGCGAAGAGAGTCGTCGGGGGCGCTGTTGAGCCCCAACTTATATTGCACTGTTGTGTCAAATAGTAGCTTGGGATAAAACTTCTGGTTAAGCTTGATGTTGTAGAGGGCGTTGATGAGTATCACCAAGTTGTTGTTGCCACCCTGGTACCAGTTGGGCGACACGTAGGTCTGTGAGAAGTGGACAGAGCCGTTGAAGGTCTGTATCCAGTTGATACGCTCCTTGTCGATAGTCTCTTTCACCTCGTCAACCTTGTTGCCAAGAGCATATTCACGCATCTCTATCTTGCTGACCGTGGCATCCACGGTGGCATCAAGATTCTCCGGTTTTTCGGGGAGCAGCCATAGTAGATATTTTACACCAAAGGGCTGATTGACAAGATAGCTGCGGCGAGCGTGGGCCACCTGCTGGGTGCTACCCTCTATATCGTCGAGCCATTGGAATGCTTGGGCCGCTACTGGCTCGTGTTGTGGCTGATAGATGGTGAGCGTATCAAGAAAAGGGTATTCGTCATAGACCACGGGCCTATAATAGCCTATGGGAAGGGGAGCCACGGGGCGGGGGGCGGCTGAGTCTTCTTCGAGGGTGTAAACATCAAAGAGGTCGCGGTCGAGACACACATCGTTGGCGCTCGTCAGTGGGAAAGTTATGGCTGTAGTGTCGGCCGTATTGGAGCGCTGCTGGAGAAAAAGCTCACGAAACGTGTATTTCTGAGCGTATGCCTCAGTGGCAAAAAAGCCCACCATGCATACAGTGAATGCTATGGCAACCCTGATATAGTGGCATTTATGAGTGATGAATGAAGCTCTCTGGGACATTGTAGTATGATTGATTTACAAATTTGCCACAAATTTAAGTATTATTTACTACATTTCAAAAGCAACAATCCAACAACTATTCTTATCTTTGTAGCCTAATTAAGAAAATGGCATTCCTTAACATATGGCACGTAGCTATTACCATAACCTCATCGACCCAGCCACAGCCCTTCGCGTAAGAGAAGTGATAGCCTCTGCGCAGAAGGTGGCAATCCTATGCCATATCACTCCCGATGGCGATGCTATGGGTTCAAGTCTCGGACTATACTGGCTTCTGAGCTCCCTGGGGAAGAATGCCTATGTCATTACCCCCGACCAGCCCACCCACTCCCTGATGTTTCTTCCCGGGGCAAACGAGATAGTCGTGGCCTCGCGATTTGCAGAGAAGGCTCGCAATCTGATGTTGACAGCCGACGCTATTTTCTGCCTTGACTTCAACGTCCTGAAGCGCATCGATCGCTGCGCCCCCTTTGTGGAGGAGTCGAAAGCCTGCAAGGTGCTGGTGGACCATCATCTGGAGCCCGAACACTTTGCCGATATCATAGTGTCGCATCCCGAATGCTCCTCTACGAGCGCACTCCTCTATCAACTCATAGACGCCATGGGCCTTGAACGCTCTGTCAGTCGACAAGGCGCAGAGTGCATCTTTACCGGCATGATGACCGATACGGGCAACTTCTCCTATAACTCCAACGACCCCCGCCTCTATATCATCATTGCCAACCTGCTGCGCAAGGGTATAGATAAGGACCGCTTGTATATCAAAGCCTGCAACACCAACTCGCCACAGCGTCTGCGCCTTTGCGGCTATGCCATCTACGAAAAGATGCAGCTCATGCCTCAACACCAGATGGCTCTTATCACCCTTACTCGCGAAGAACTTAATAAGTTTGACTATACGAAGGGCGACACCGAAGGCCTTGTCAACGAGCCGCTGAGCATCCCAAGCGTGGTGTGGAGCGCCTTCTTGCGCGAGGACGAGCCTGGATTTGTCAAGATATCCCTACGCAGCCAGGGCAACTTCCCCGTCAACAAGATTTGCATCGAGCTCTTTGGCGGCGGTGGCCATCTCAACGCTGCTGGCGGCGAATGGCACGGCAGTCTGCAAGAGGCCGTTGACCGTCTGCTGGGGTCGCTTGACGCTTATGATTGCTATCTCCCCCGCTAATTATGGCTCATCATTCATCACTTATACGACTGATTACTTTTCACTCTATATTATCACCCAATGAAGAAACTCATTTATTGCATATCGCTTCTATTAGTCATCGGCATCTCCTCCTGCAGCGACACCACGAGCTACGCTGAGCTGCTGGATGATGAAAACTTCAACGTCAATCGCTTCTTGGCCGACCAGCGAGTGATTGCCTCCATCCCTGCCGACACTGTATTTGAAGTGGGACCAGACGCTCCTTATTATCAGATGGATGATGAGGGGAATATCTATATGCAGGTGCTCAACGCCGGCTCGGGCCCCATGGCCACCGACAACCAGCTCATCTACTTCCGCTTCACTCGCTACAACATTGCTTATTACGGCACCGACAACTGGGATGTCACCGAGGGCAACGAGACGACGATGGAGTATGGAAGCACCTCCTTCCGCTTTGGCAACTACTCTCTCGAATCGTCATACCAGTGGGGCACTGCCATCCAGCTCCCTCTCTCTTATCTGCCTCTCAACTGTGAGGTCAACCTGGTAGTGAAGTCGCAGTATGGATGGACCGAAGAGATCTCCTATGTCAACCCCTTCCTCTATCATCTCCGCTACTATAAATCACAAATCTAATTGTAACCAAAAATAGAAAAAACTACAGTACCATGGCTTTAATCAAATCGATTTCGGGCATCCGCGGCACGATTGGTGGCGCCCCGGGAGAAGGCCTATCGCCTCTCGACATTGTAAAGTTTACAGCTGCCTACGCTACATTTATCCGTCGCTCTACGACCAAGACTTCGAATGTCATTGTCGTTGGGCGCGACGCCCGCCTGTCGGGACAGATGGTGAGCGACATCGTGGTGGCTACCCTCTGTGGGATGGGCTTCGACGTGGTCAACATCGGCCTCGCTTCCACCCCCACTACCGAAATAGCAGTGACAGCTGAGAACGCCTGCGGTGGTATTATTATCACCGCCAGTCACAACCCCAAGCAGTGGAACGCTCTCAAGCTCCTCAATGAGAAAGGCGAATTTCTCAACGACGCTCAAGGCAAAGAGGTGCTCGCCATAGCAGCTGCCGATTCTTATACCTTTGCCGAAATCGATGCTTTGGGCCATGAAGCTGTCAACACCACGTATAATCGTAAGCACATCGAGCAAGTGTTGGCTCTCAAGCTCGTCGACCGCGAAGCCATTGCCAAGGCTAATTTCACCGTGGCTGTGGATGCTGTCAATTCGGTGGGTGGTGTAGTGATACCACAGTTGCTGCGTGCTCTCGGCGTAAAGAATGTCATAGAGCTCAACTGCGAAGCCACAGGCAAGTTTGCCCACACTCCAGAGCCAATTCCCGAAAACCTTACCCAAATCTCTGACCTCATGCGCCAAGGCGTGGCCGATGTGGGATTTGTGGTTGACCCCGATGTGGACCGTCTGGCTATCGTCATGGAGAATGGCGAGATGTTTGTCGAGGAATATACCCTTGTGGCTGTAGCCGACTATATCCTCAGCCACACCCCCGGCTCCACGGTGTCAAATCTCAGCTCCTCGCGTGCGTTGCGCGACGTCACCCAGCGTCATGGCTGCAGCTACTCGGCAGCGGCTGTAGGCGAGGTGAATGTGGTCACCAAGATGAAGGAGACAGGCGCTGTGATAGGTGGCGAAGGTAATGGCGGCGTGATTTATCCCGAGGCTCATTATGGACGCGATGCTCTGGTGGGCGTGGCTCTCTTCCTCACCCTGCTGGCCAAGAGCGGCAAGAAGGTGACAGAGCTCAAGGCCACTTATCCTCCCTATGCCATTGCCAAGAACAAGATAGAACTTACTCCCGAAATCAACGTTGATGCTATCCTTGCCGAGGTGAAGAAGCTCTATGCCAACGAGACCATCACCGATATCGATGGCGTGAAGATTGACTTTGCCGATAGCTGGGTACACCTCCGCAAGAGCAATACCGAGCCTATCATACGTATCTACTCCGAGGCCTCCACGATGGAAGCCGCCGACGAGCTGGCTGAGCAGATTAAGGCCGTCATAAATAGGTTGACTGGCAAGTAGAGAGTGGCTATCTGGTCATACCCCCATCGCTATGACAACATTTAAGCATACAGTCAGCATCATGGTCATTACGATCTTGATGCTGACTGTCTCTTTACCAGCAAAGGCTGATTATCTTGAGGACTACTTGCAGTTTGGCCCATCGGTAGTAAACACAGCCTTAAGATTTACCTCGCTTTCTTCGCCTTATAGTCGACAAGAGCGCCTATGCTTTCAGGTGACATCGTGGGCCCTAACATTGGGCATTACCGAGGCAGGCAAGCGCATTGTCCATCGCGAGCGCCCCGACCATAGCGACAATCGCTCTTTCCCGTCGGGCCACACTGCGCGTGCCTTTATGGGAGCGGAGCAGGTAAGGATTAATTATGGCCTATGGTGGGGGATGGGATGTTATGCTATGGCCACTACTGTGGGAGTGCTTCGAGTGGTGCATGACCGTCATTACACCACCGATGTCATAGCGGGAGCGGTGATAGGCGTGGGCTCGGTACAGTTGGCCCGCTTGCTATTGCCGTGGGAAAAGAAAGTGTTGGGGATAAAAAACGATGTGGCCGTGGCAGTGACCCCTTTTGGGGCTGCCCTCGCTATTACCTTCTAAGCTTTATAAGCCTTATAGGCCCTGTAAGGCCTATAAGCCCTATACCCCTTATTAAGTATACAAGAATCGCTTAATCGACTTTTTAGGTGTCTTTTCAAATTCATTGGGCCTCAGCTGCATCTCATCGATCCTTTCATAAGGAGCCACCAGCTTGTTGAGGTCCAGTCTCACTTCCTCCATGATGCGGGGAAGGTCGTCGGCGGTCACTCCAGCGGCATCCATAGCTTCATAGTCGGGATAAACGAGTGCTACAAGTTTCTTGCCACGGTCTACTATCAAGCTTTCGGCCACGTAAGGCATATTATTGAGCTTGGCTTCAATCTCTTCGGGGTAGATGTTTTGTCCGCTGCCCGAGAGAATCATAGTCTTATAGCGACCTTTTATAAAGATTGTGCCATCATCGCTGATGGTGCCCATGTCGCCTGTATGGAGCCATCCCTCTTCGTCGAGCACAGCCTCAGTGGCTTCGGGATTTTTATAGTAGCCCTTCATGACGTTTTGGCCACGGACGCATATTTCGCCAGGGATATTGGCTTGGTCGGGCGATAGGACCTTCGATTCCATAATGTGTTCCAGAGTGCGTCCGCTTGAACCAAGGATGAAATATCGCCAGTCGCGATAACTGATTAGTGGGCCACACTCGGTCATGCCATAGGCTACGGTGTAGCGGAAGTGGATTTTGCGTAGGAAGGCCTCAACCTCTGGGTTGATAGGAGCGCCTCCCACTATCACCTCTGCAAATTCGCCACCGAAAGCATCCGAGAGCTTCTTGTTGATCTTGCGATAAATGGCTTTGTTGACCAAGGGCAACGACAGAAGCCTGCGCATGGTGGGTTGTTGGAGCAACGGTTGTATCTGGTTGCGATACATCTTCTCGAGGATAAGTGGCACGAGAAGGATAAGATTGGGCTTCACCTCCGCAAATGCCTTGAGCAGAATCTTCGGGGTGGGCATCTTGCCCAAAAGGGTGACGTGGGTACCTGCGCCAAGAGGCACAAGCATATCGAATGCACACCCGTAAGCGTGGGCCAAGGGCAAGAACGACAAGCAACGCGAACCGCGGAAATGAAGCTTCGACTTGAGGCCATACACCACATTGCCCGCCAGATTGTCGAGCGTAAGCATCACCCCCTTGGAAAATCCCGTTGTGCCAGAGGTGTAGTTGATTACGGCTACACTATCTTTAGGGAATGAAGGATAGTTGATATCCGCGGGAGTGTATCCTTTAGGATAGGCCGTCTTAAACTTGCGTGGCAGCTCGGCAATAGCTCGAGTAGCCTTGCCGCTATTAGAAGGATGTTCAGCGAGCACCTTCCGAGAGTCGAGCGACATAGCCACCTTAATCTTGGGCATTTTTTCAAACTCAAGGTGCTCCCATATCGAGTCGGCCACAAACAGGAGCTGCGATTCGCTATGGTTGATAATGTGCTGCATATCCTGGGGGTTGAAGTCTTGCAGGATAGGTACAATCACGGCTCCATAGGTTATCGTGGCCATAAAGGTGGTGACCCACGAGATGGTGTTTTTGCCTACGAGGGCCACTTTATCTCCGGGCTTGAGTCCACATTCTTTATAGAAGGTATGGGTGCGGGCTATATGGCGAGCAAAGTCGCCATAGGTCATCGAGTTGCCCCCCACATACTCTGTGAGGGCTGGTAAACCCCAGTTGTCGCGAAAGCTCTGGGCATATATCTGTATGAGATCGTCTTCTTCGTGTGCCATGGTGTGTGACTGAAGTTGGATATGAGGAGGTTGAAACATTATGATTATAAGGGGATTTTGCAAAGGTACGAAAAAATCCCTTTATCCATACAAACAACTACACATTACAATAGGTTTATGTGCAAATTTATTTGGACTCATCGGATTCCTCTTGGATAGCCTCTTCAGAAGGTTCACTTAAGTCTTCTGCTATAGGCTCATTTGAAGGTTCTTCCGACGGGATTTCACTTGCTTCATCAGATACTGAAGCTGGTATCGCTTCTGTCTGGTCGAGCTCGGAGATAGCTTCTTCTACGCTTGTGGCAGGAGTAGAAGGGACAGGAGGTAGGGGCGCACCGGTAGGGGTGGCTTCTTCCTCTTTTGTCTGGCTTTTACGCTGGCGAGGGTTGACGGGCGGGGCTTTCTCTATTAGCTCAATCATCCTTTCGGGGATCTCCATCACGTCGGCAGGATTCCACGGCCGCAGCTCTTCATACCAAGCAAAGAGCGGCAAGAAGTAGCTGTTCTTTTTGGCGAGGTAGAGTGGGGTGACGTTGCCTGTGACGGCTGGCCAGAAGTGCACGCTCTCGATGTTGTTGTCCTTGTAATAGCTGTCCATATAGGAACTCTCCACGTAGGCAAACTTATTATACGTGGAGTCGTTTTCCATCGGGAACATAATGAGTTGCACATTGCCCTCCACGTATAGGCGGCGGATTGTGGAGTCGTTAAACCACGCTGTCATGTCCTTGCCGCTAATCTGCTGAAAGCAGTCTTCGTCGATATGCTCGGCCATAAACCCGCTTTCGGGGAGACGTGCCCAGTCGGCCGTGGAGTCGGTGAGGTGTACATGGATTACGTTGCCAAATATCTGACGCTCATCGCTCCATACCACCGGGGCGCGATAGAGATATAGCATAGAGTCGGCCTCTACGGCGCTGAGCGAATCGCAGATACCCTGGAGGTCGCTTCGATAAAATCTTACCCGATGAAAGGCGTTGGTGATACGTGTCGAGTCGATCCAGTCGGTGTAGGCGTTGATGGTGTCGCCATGAAGGTAAAGGGTGTCGGATGCGTTTTTGTATTCTTTTGCCAAGGCGCGGCCAGTGACAAATGCGCTGTCGCGCAGCTCGTTATACCACCCATAATCGCCTTGGAGCGACGACTTGTTGGCCGAGTCGGTCATCACTACGTTGCCAAAGGCCTCACCTATCCCTCGCTCTTTGTCGTAGAAAAGGGTGTCGCCAGTCAAGGTGTTGCCTTTCCGAGTGTACACCGTGGAGCGTCGATATAGGTCGGCAATGCTGGTGTCGGTGTTGTAAGTGCCCAGCGTCGACCTTATCTCTCCGTCTTTGCTCACGATAAGAGTGGGAGCTATGATTTCTGCTATATGGGTATCGGTGTTGTAGATGAGCGAGTCGGTATACATCCTTATGGTGTCGCCATTGTTGGGACCCGTGAGTTCAACGTCGAGATAGAAGTAGGCAAACTTCGTGTCGGGGTGATATTCCCCCTGCATTGATTCCAGACGGTTTTGAGGATCGGTTAACACACCGCCCACTTCGTAGAATCCTACTTCTTGCCCCAGATCGTAATTGAACACGTCGGTCTCAAGCTCCACATCGCGGTTGATAAGGCGCACCTTCTTGCCCACATTGGCATATAGCACAGCCAACTCGGTCAGACCATCATAATTAAGCTCGTCGGCGTAGACAAAGAGGGTGTCGCCTTGCTCCATCCTCACGTTGCTAAAGGCATCAAAGGAGTTGGTCGACTCGTAGAAGTAGGCGCTGTCGCAATACATAAACATGTCGTTTTTGCGAAACACCACATTGCCTTTCACCACCTGATACTGCTCAGCGCTATCGCCAGGTTGCTGGTCGTAGCGCAGACGGTCGGCGTGTTCAAGAAACACCTTTCCTTCCTGATAACGGTCGCTTGTGGGGATGGTAGGCTCCAGCGTGCGGTCGCGGTCCACTTGTGCAGTAGCCACGCTTGTAGCCCACCATGTGGGAGCCACCAGTAGCAAGAAGCAGGTCAGCGGGCCCAGAGTTCTCCTCAGGGTCCGCTGCCAAGATGTGGGGTCGGGATTGGCCATATTCTGTCGGTGGCTCATCTCTTGGGGGGTTAGTCGGCCATAGTGCGTTCTTTAATCCAGCCTTGATGGTGGAACTCGCAGTTGCGCCATCCCTCTTCGATGCGCACATAGGTCTCTTGTATCTTTTTGCGGAGCCAATCGTCGAGAATTTTTTGCTTGGTGGTAGCCTCACACATCTCCTTGATCTGGGTAAAGTCGTCGGAAAGATTGGCCTTATGGCCAGGGGTGCGGGAGGTTAACTTCACCAGCGCCACCACTTCGCGATTGGTCGAGGGATTGATCATCGTGAAAGGCTCTGAGATTTCGCCCACTTCCAGTTTGTCGATGGCGATGGCCACTTCCTGGGGGAGTTGGTCCATCTGGAAGCGTGTGTTGCCGGTCTCGGCGTTGACCATCACACCGCGATTGTTGCGCGTATCCTTGTCCTGCGACACGTAGGGGACAGCTTCCTCAAACTTCATTTCGCCGTTGACAATCATATGGCGCAGGCTGTCAAGACGCACGGTGGCCTCTTGAAGGTCGTTTTCGCTCACGTGGGGCTTGAGGAGGATATGGCGGCAGTTGATGCGGTCGCCACGCTTCTCGATGAGCTGTATGATATGGTAACCAGCGTCGGTCTCCACGATTTTTGACACCTTCTTGGGGTCGTTGAGGTTGAAGGCCACGGCAGCAAACTCGGGGTCGAGGCGCGCACGCCCTGTAAGGCCCAGCTCACCGCCCATCACTGCGCTACCATCCTCCGAGTAAAGGATGGCGAGGGTGGAGAATTCAGCTTCGCCGCGGGTCACTTGGTCGGCGTAGGAGCGCAGGCGAGCCTTTACGTCTTCAATCTCTTGACGGGGAATGATTGGGTTGATGGTGATTATCTGAGTCTCTACCATGAGGGGCACGTAGGGTACACTGTCCTCTGAGAGGCTATTGAAGTATCGGCGCACGTCGCTGGGAGTCACTTTTACATTTTTGGTAAGCTCGTTTTGCACCTGCTGCACGCGATAGTTGTTGCGGACACTCTCGGTGATAGTCTGGCGCATCTCCGCCATGGGCTTGCGGAAGTATTCTTCCATCTTCTCTTTCGAGCCCAGGCTCGATATATAGTAGTTGATGCGGGCGTCTACCTCGCTCATCACAGCGTTTTCGTTGGCTTCAATAGTGTCGAGGTCGGCTTGGTGGAGATAGAGTTTCTCGATGGCCAGCAGCTCGGGGATGACACAGTAGGGGTCGCCATCGATGGTCATGCGTTCGTATTGCATACTGTTGTATTGCTCTTCGATCTCGCTCTTCCATATAGGCTTATCGCCCACAACCCATGCCACTTCTTCAGCTACATTGTTTTGGGCCACGAGGATGCCTGCGCTGATTATCATGAGCAGGCCAAATATCATTCTAAGAGATTTCACACTAAATCGCATTTATATGGGGGGTGATAATTTGCGCCAAAATTACAAATTTTCTATCAGTTGAGCGCCATAATGTGTGCTAAATGATGTTGCGCTGGTGTGGATTGTCTGCAAAGTGAGAGATTTTTTATAATTTTGTCGCTGTATGCCTACCCCTTTTCTACAAATAGAAGCTCTCTGTAAGAGCTATGGCCACCGGATGATCCTCCGCGACGTGACTTTTGGTGTCGACGAAGGCGACAAGATAGCCCTGATAGCCCGCAATGGTACGGGTAAGACCACTCTCCTGCGCATCCTTGCAGGCCAAGAGGACTATGACAGTGGCAAGATTACCTACCGACGCGACCTGCGTGTGGCCTATCTGCCTCAGACACCCATTTTTACCCCAGGCCAGACGGCTCTGGAGGCTTGCCTTGGACCGGATGTTGACCCTCTCAAGGCTGAGCAGATGCTGGCCACTCTCGGCATCAGCGATTATCAGGCGACGGTCGACACCATGTCGGGAGGTCAGCTCAAACGTGTGGCTATAGCCCAAGTGCTGCTGAGCGAGCCACAACTTTTGCTCCTTGACGAGCCTACCAATCATCTCGACATCCAGGTGATAGAATGGCTGGAGACCTACCTGTCGCGCTCGCGCATCACGCTGTTGCTCGTCACCCACGACCGCTACTTCCTTGACCGCGTATGCAACAAGATAATAGAGATTGATCTGGAGCAAGTCTTTGTCTACGACGGCAATTACGACTACTATCTGCGACGCCGCGCCGAACGCATCGAAGCCCTGAGCGCCGAGCTCGACCGCGTGCGCAACACCCTTCGACGCGAGACCGACTGGATGCGACGCCAGCCTCAGGCGCGAGCTGGGAAGGCGCAGTATCGTATCGATGCCTATTACGACCTCCGTGAGCGCTCGCAGGCAAAGGTCACGTCAACCACGTCAACAGTCAATCTTGATGTGGCATCGTCGTATATTGGCAACAAGATATTCGAGGCATCTCATATCTCCAAGGCTTATGGCGACAAAAAGATCCTCGACGACTTCTCGTATGTCTTCGCTCGCTATGAGAAGGTGGGCATAATAGGTCCCAACGGTGTGGGCAAATCCACATTTATAAAGATGCTTCAGGGTCTTGTGGCTCCTGATAGTGGTCATTGGGATGTAGGGACTACTGTGCGTTTTGGATATTATAGCCAGGAGGGTATAGCCTTCGACGAGCGCAAGAAGGTGATAGATGCCATCACTGAGATTGCTGAGGATGTGGTGGTCAATGACCATCATCTTACACCCATGCAATTCTTGACACGGTTTATGTTTACTCCGGCCGATCAGCAAAAGTATATCCACACTCTGAGTGGCGGCGAGCGGTGCCGACTTCAGTTGGCAGCAGTATTGATGCGCAGCCCCAACTTCTTGATACTCGACGAGCCTACCAACGACCTTGATATCGTGACCCTGGGCGTGCTTGAGGACTATCTGGAGAAGTTTAAGGGGTGTGTCATCGTGGTGTCGCACGATCGTTTCTTCCTGGACAGCATCGTCGACCATCTCTTTGTGATGGAGGGGGATGGCGCGGTGAAGGATTTCCCTGGAGGATACTCCGATTATAGGGCTTGGCTCAAGGAGCGTCAACAGTCATCAACACCAAAGACGCAAGACGTGCCTCGAGAAGTTCCCGCAAAGCCTCGCACCGATCGCGCTCCAAAACTCACATTTAAAGAGCGTCAGGAGTTTACAGCCCTTACTGCCGAGATAGAGGCTCTGGAGCAGGAAAAACGAGAGATAGAGCTATTGTTTCAGCAGGGAGCCTCGGGCGCAGAGATAGCTCAAGCTTCTCAGCGTTATGAAGCCATTAAAGCACTCCTTGACGAGAAGGAAATGCGCTGGCTTGAGCTCAGCGAGAAAGACGTATGATGTAATACTGGTCGTCGTCTTCCCAGTAGTCTACTTTCAGCCCCTCTGCCTCCATGCGCTGCCGTAGCACTGAGGCTGCTGGCAGCGGCGTGGAGTAAACTTTCCCTTCGCGATGGGCCGCTATAGCGTTGATTGCTTGGCGACTTTCGGGATGGGCAATGATGATATGACCTTCTGGGGCGAGGGCTTCCGATAGCCTTTGCAGGGTGGCCAATGGCTCTTGAAGATGGGGATATACGCAGTAAAGCACGATGGCATCATAAGGCCCCTTGATTTCATCCCGCTCAATGTCGCTTTGACAAAAGTCAACACCGCTGAGCCATCCATATTTGGCCTTGGCCACTTGCAGCATTTTGGGCGAGATGTCGACGGCCGTAGCATGTCCTTCAAGGCCAATACGCTCGGCCAGATAGGGCAGCAGGACACCCGTGCCGCTCCCCACATCCAATACTTTGTGGCCAGGCTTAAGAGCCGCCACGTCGAGGATATGGGCGATTTTTTCGGGCCAAACTTCTACCTGGGAATCCCAGGAAGAGGCCACTGTGTCAAAGTATTCTTGAGTGGTCATTATGATGAGAGTGTGTAATTTTTAACGAAATTAATACAAAAATGTTTCTTATCCTATTTTTTGTGTAATTTTGTATCCTCGTTTACACATTACTTATTACGCTTTTCGCAATGAATCTTCCTTTGTCACGCACAATATTTTTGGGCCTTTGTGGCCTCTGTTTTACCATATTGCCGTCGCGAGCGGCGGAGCCAACTGACACTCTTGCCTCGGAGCGTGCTCTTGAGACGGTGGTGTGCACTGGTACAAACAATCCTATCCGTCCTGCTCTCCTTTCCTACACAGTGACAGTGATTGACCGAGCTCAACTGGAGGCATCGGGCAAGACTCAGCTCCTGTCGGCCATCAATGGTGAGGTGCCAAGTCTATTCGTGTCGGAACGTAATATTTATGGCTTTGGGGTAAGCACAGGGGGCTCTGGGGGTATCAAGATAAGGGGTATTGGGGGCTCGCCTACCAACGCTGTCTTGATGATGGTGGATGGACAGCCTCAGTTTGCAGGTATTTATTCCCATCACGTAGCCGATATCTATGGCACGGAGGAGGTGGACCATGTGGAGGTGCTTCGTGGTCCTGGCTCAGTGCTGTATGGATCAAACGCCATGGGGGGCGTGATCAACGTCATCACCCGCACCCCCCACTCCGATGGCACTCATCTTCAACTCACCTCTCAGCTGGGTTCGCGAGCCACGTGGCGCTCCAATCTACAGCTCACGGCGCGCTATGGGCGGCTGTCGGCTCTCATCAGCGGCAGCTACGACCGCACTGACGGTCTGGAGCCCCATTTTGACTTCAAGCAGGCCAGTGGCTATGCCAAGCTCATCTATCAGTTGTCGCGCTCCTGGAAGGTTGCGGCCGATTATGCTTTGATGAATTTTAAGGGCAACGACCCAGTATATGCTCGCCTATCCAATCCTGAAAGCACTGACATCTACCATCAAGACGTCACTCGCGGCGAGGCTTCGCTGGCTATCTCCGACACCTACTCGGCCACCACGAGTGGCACCCTGCGAGTGTATTATTCCTATGGCAACCATTTTGTCGACGACCCACGCCACTTCCATAGCCTTGACGACCGTTTTGGCATCCTGGCCTATCAAAACTTTGCTCCTTGGGCAGCAGCCATAGCCACTGTGGGCTTTGACTACAATTATTACACAGGCAAGATTCCCGTGTCGGGTGGCACACAACACACTCCAGGCTCTATCTCCACAATGGGGCGTAGAAACATCTGCGAATATTCGCCCTACGTCTCTCTTCAACAATCGCTCTGGGGCGAGAGGATGACGCTAAACGCGGGGTTGAGGATGGCCAATGCCGATAAGTTTTCTCCTCAATGGATACCTCAAGGAGGCATTGTGGTCAATCCTGGAGGAGGATGGCTCGTAAAGGCCTCGGTATCTAAGGGCTATCGCAACCCTTCGTTTCGCGAGATGTATCTCTACAAGCCAGCCAATCCCGACCTTAAGCCCGAGCGGATGATAAATTATGAGGCCACCATAGGTCGCCAATGGCTCCCATGGCTCGGCGTTGACCTTACGGGCTATTACAGTCGAGGGTCGAATATGATACAGACTGTGGATATGAAAAACGTCAACACAGGGCGCTTTATCAACAAGGGCATTGAGGTGGCAGCGCGCAGTAATCCTCTGTCGTGGCTTTCTTTGAGGGCCACTTACAGCTATCTCCACACCACGCTCAGCAACCTCACCGGTGCCCCTCGCAATCAGTGGTTTCTTGGAGCATCGCTAATTCCCATCAAGGGGCTATCTATCGACACAAGCGTGCGCTACGTAGGGAGCCTATTTGTGTCGGAGGGCCTTGATCGGGAGACCTACGCTATCTGGGATCTTGGTGTGCGCTATCGTTGTCTGTCATGGCTTGAGCTGCTGGCCAACCTCAACAATCTCACCGATGCCCGCTATGAGATACAGCGCGGCTACCGCATGCCCGGCTTCAACTACTCCTTCGGCCTCCGCCTATCCTTTTAAGTCAAAAGCTCTCTGAACATTTGCAAAACAATCAAAATTTTTATATCTTTGGGCGTTCGTCACATTCGTTAACTTCCCCCTCTTCTTTCATAGGAAGGTTCTCCTCGTTCTTTTCTTATCCTTTGCTCACGTATTGAGCCACAGTTTCCAAACGTTGCCGCACGAGGGTGAGCCCATATTGCTTTGAGAGGTGGAAGAGATCGATGTACCTGAAAGAGTCCAATCATGAGAACGCCACGATATCTTCCTTTCCCACTCCCTGCTCCCAGCCGCTCCATCCTCTTCGCGGCCGCGCTATCCCTGCTCGGACCCATCGCTCCGACATTGGCCGACGAGGTGCCGGCGGTTACCACCGACGGGCTGCGGCCCCCGCGCACGGGCCGCGAGGCCGTCGCGCTGCCGGAGGCCGGGGCGGGGACGCTCCCCGTCCACGCCGAGCCGTGGCTGGACACCTCCACGGGCGCCCCCTCCCACCGCTCATCCTCCGCGGGGTTGGAGACCGCCACGCTCAGGCGCGTGATGGAGCCGCCCACAGGCTCCTTGTCCGCCTCGCCCCAGTACCTCGCCTCGGCGAC